>JAZREW010000193.1:0-5563 GCA_045661005.1 Acutalibacteraceae bacterium
TGTCTTCCTAAGACCGCTTGGCCTCCGACTTGATAAAAACGGCAATAATCGCAAGGCTTTTGAGATTGTGGCAAACGAGGTTTATTTTGCGGAATCGAAAAAAAGCGAAAGTAAACCGAGTATTGACGTTGACCCGAACAATGACCCTCTTAAAAACTTTGTTGAGGATAACAGTTTAGATGGGGATTTACCTTTTTAGGAGTGATGAATAATGAATACTGAAACACAAAAAATGCAGATAGTTGCTTATTGCAAGAAACACGGCAGCATTACCATTCGTGAGGCTTTTACAAAACTTAAAATAAATAGTCCATCTAAACGCATTAGTGAGCTTAGAAATTCGGGTAAATACGATGTTACAAGTATTGACGAAAGCAAGACCAATCACGGCATTACAAAAAGATGGAAGAGGTATTTTATCAATGAACTACCGACAAATTAAAGCCATAGAAAAAGTGAACAAGGGGCAAATTTTAAAAGTTTGCCCCGATGTTACCGAGGCACCGGGTATATATGTTTTCTATCGTGAGGAACATAAACTTAAATTTGCTTATGTAGGGCAGGCTAAACACCTTTTAACTAGACTTGCACAGCATTTAACAGGTTATCAGCATATTGATTTGTCAATAAAAAAACACGGCTTATATAGTGAGGATAATCCCTGCGGTTATAGAATATCGTTTGTTACCTGCCGTATAGATGAGCTTGACGAAAAAGAGCAAGAATACATTGTTAAAGTCGCTAATTTAGGCTATCAGCTTCGCAATAAGACGAGTGGAAGTCAAGGTAAGGGTAAAGTAGGCATAGCCGAAAACAAGCCTGTAAAGGGCTATTATGACGGTTTAAAACAAGGTTATTTAAATGCTCAAAAGTTTGTGGCGAATCTGTTTGATAAACATTTGCAATATTCAAAGAAGTCTGAAAAGCCGAATAAACTGCAAGAAAAGGCCGCAGAGAAATTTGAGGATTTTTTAAAGTGGGGTGATGAGTAATGGCAGAAAGAAGAATGTTTGCGAAAACAATTATTGATAGTGATGCGTTTTTAGATATGCCGCAATCATCACAGCTTTTATATTTTCATTTATCTATGAGGGCAGATGATGAAGGTTTTATAAATAATCCAAAATCTATAATGCGAAATGTAAGATGCACCGAAGAAGATATTTTACAGCTTATCAATAAAAAATTTATTATCCCCTTTGAAACAGGAATTGTAGTTATTAAGCATTGGAAAATACATAACTACATTCGCAACGATAGATTTAAACCTACAAAATACCAAGATGAAAAAACCACCCTTGCTCTTGATGAAAATAACGCATATACAACATCAAAAATACAAGAAAATTATGTTGGTATACCAAGTGACAACCAAATGGATACACAGGATAGGTTAGGTAAGGTTAAAAAAGAAAGTAAAAAGAAAAGCAAACCTTTTGTACCACCGACATTAGAAGAAGTACAAGCCTATTGTGAAAGTAGAGGTAATAAGGTAGATGCTAAACAGTTTTTTGACTATTACGATGTGAGTGGTTGGATTGATGGCAAAGGCAACGAGGTTAAAAATTGGAAGCAAAAATTTATTACTTGGGAAAACAATAGAAAAGAAAACCCACAAAACAAAGTCGGTGCAAACGGCATTGAGGTTAAAGCCGAAAAATCAGATTTAGAGGGAGTATTTTGATGAAAGACTATTTTGAGAAGTTTATAGAAAAGGCAAAAGAAACTAGCAACATTGTTGAGGGCGATTTTTTAGGCGAAGATAACCTTTACTATTGCGGTAAATGTAGCACCCGAAAGCAAACAGTAGTTGAGTTTTTAGGTGATGTTCGGGTAGTGCCTTGCATTTGCGAGTGTAAGGCTGCCGAAATTAAAGCCGAGGAAGAAGCACGAAAGCAACGTGAATTTTTTGAAAAGGTTATGAGGCTTCGCAAGGTAGGTTTTCCCGAAAAGGCAATGCAAGAGTGGACTTTTGCTAATGATGATGGGAGTAATCCAAAACTAACAAATGCTATGAAGAATTTTGTCGAGCATTTTAAAACCTTTAAAGAGGAAGGAAAGGGTTTACTTCTGTTTGGCTCGGTGGGAACAGGGAAAACTTATTTAGCGGCCTCGGTTGCAAATGAGCTTATAAGCAAAGGTATACCTTGCCTAGTTACTAACTTTGCCCGAATAGCAAACGAGGTACAGGGAATGTTTGAGGGTAAGCAACAGTATTACGATAGTTTAAATTCTTTTCCGCTATTGGTGATTGACGATTTATCGGCAGAGCGAAAAACAGAGTATATGCAAGAGATTGTATTTAATGTTATTGATGCCCGGTACAGAGCGAATCTGCCTATCATAGTTACCACGAATTTAACAAGGGAAGAACTTATGCACCCTGCAAGTTTAACATATCAACGTATTTTTAGCCGATTATTTGAAATGTGTACACCGATAGAGGTTGCAGGTAAGGATAGACGGCAACAGGCTTTAAAAGACGATATAAGCAAATTTAAAGGTATTTTAGGATTGGAGTAGTTATGGGTATTAACTTTAGAAGATGTAACAAGTGTAAGCATTGTATAACGCAAGAGGTTACCGAATTGCCATATTGCCACAAACGGCAAAAACCGATTTTTTGGGATAACTTCTTATGTAAACATTTTGAGAGGAAAGATGACGATGAACGAAAAGAAAATATTTAATGATGCCATAAGGGTGTTTGGTGGTGCCGCACAAGAAGAAGTTGCTATTGAAGAATGTAGCGAACTGATACAAGCCATCACCCATAAGCACAGAGGCAGAGAACACAACATTCCCGAAGAAATAGCCGATGTTGAGATTGTTCTTGAACAGTTAAAGATAATCAATAACTGTGCTAGTGAGGTTGAGGAAATCCGCAAGGCGAAGGTTGAACGGCTTGAGAGCAAAATCTTTGATGCGTGTTTATAGGGGGTCTTAAAATGAGAGAAACATTTGGAGTAAGGCTTAAAAAACTACGCAAGCAAAAAGGTATGTCACAAAGCGAACTCGCCCAAAAGGCTGGTGTTTGGCAAACGTTGATAAGCCGTTACGAAAGAGAAGAGATAGCACCAACAACAAGTACCCTAGAATGGATATGTACTGCATTAGGGGTCAGTGCTACGGAACTGTTAGGGTATTGAGGGGAGTGTGTTAAATGTCAACTTGTAAGGATTGCTTGCACTATGAAGCTTGTAAAGGTACATATTCTTCGGCAAAAGGTGATGAAGATATTTTATATGATTTTGACGGTGAAATGTACGCACAAAGTGGTTGTGATGACTTCAAACCCAAAGCCGATTATGTTGAGGTTGTGAGGTGTAAGGAATGTTGGAAACGATATAAACATTGTTTTGATAAAGCGCTTGATGATAACGATTATTGCAGTAATGGCGAAAGAAAGGAAGATTGAAAATGCGTGAGATATTGTTTAGGGGTAAAACCGATAAAGGCGAATGGATTGAGGGTCAGTTATTATTTTTTAAAGCAAGTGTGGGCGAAAAAACATTTGCTTTAATAGTTGAAAGTTGTGAATGGGACAATAGCAACGAATGGTTTAATCTTTGTAAAAGGGCAAAAGTTATTCCCGAAACCATAGGACAATACACAGGCTTAACCGACAAGAACGGCACAAAGATTTTTGAGGGGGATATACACGAACATATTGTTGGAGGTAAAAGTTATCTTTTTGTTGTTAAGCACGGAAAATATTATGATTTTGAAGCTGCCGACAAAAGATATGGGTGGTATTTTCAAAACACCAAAACAAACGATTGTAACAGTTTTTATGGCGATGAAAAAGATTATGCGAACATCATCGGCAACATACACGATAACCCCGAACTACTGAAAGGCGGTGCGGAATGATGTGCGAAACCTGCCAATATTACGATACAGACCGTCAAGACCAACCTTGTTGCAGTTGTGCTAATGGGTGTAATTATGAGAAAAGCGAGGTAAGGGAATGAAAATAGTTTATGATGATTTAACCGAATTTGCAGAGGTGCGACTTCGTTGTGAAACCACTAGACATAAATCAATGTGTAAATACTGTCCTTTTTATGACCGTTGCCTAATTAGTGAAAATGAAAATCTGCATACAATGTGTTGTGAAATTTTATCTATGCAGAAAGAAAGCGAGGTGCAGGGGGAATGACCGTTAGAGAAGCAATAGAGCATTTAAAGGATATGTATAACTCTGATAAACCTTTTATGCACGGCAGAAGAATAGAAATTGAGGTTGCTATTTCTGCCCTTAAAAAGCAGATACCGAAAAGACCAAGAGTAGATGATGATAGTTGGTATTGTTGCCCTAGATGTGACGAAACTTTTTCAATGTGGGATAAGTTAAGCCGAAGATTATTATATTGCGGAAATTGTGGGCAAAAACTTGATTGGAGCAAAGTGGATGCTCAAAAAAGGAGTGATACAAATGACCGATAGAGAACGAATAATAAAATTATTATGCAATGCACCGTTAGGATATAAAACATTTGAAAGCCAATATTATAAAAGCACAATTTCTAAAATTGCCGACTACCTTCTTGCAAACGGTGTTATAGTACCGCCTGTGAGTGTTGGGGATAAGGTGTACATCATAGACGAGGGTGACGAGGGTACAGAGCCTTATGTTTTAGGTGTAACGGTAACAACTGTTGGATATGATATAGGCGGTTTTTGGATAACAATGAGTTTGCCTTTGGGATTTAAAATGAGTTCACATATTGGTGAAAGGTCATTCGGCAAAACAGTATTCCTCACCAAAGAGGAAGCTGAACAAGTATTAAATAAAAGAGGGATAGTATGAATAAATATAAAGTTTGGATTGCGGATAGATTTACAAAAATTCCACTTGCAGAATTTGAGATTACAGCATTAACCAAGTGGGGAGCAAAAACAAGAGCATTTAAAGAGATTTGCAGAAAAAATAGAAGTTATGTAGTGATTGTTTCAAGGTTAAAGGAGCGTGATGATAATGCCCAATAATCTAACAGATGCAGAGGTTAAAAAGGCTTTGGATATATGTGCAAGTGAGCATTTAGGGTGCGAAGATAATTGTCCTTATGTTACAAATAGTGATTCGTGCAGTTTGAAAAGAGATGCCCTTGACCTAATCAACCGCCAAGAGGCTAAACTTAAAGCCTTGCAAATGGATAACAAACAACTTGAAACCGATAACTTCAACGCAAATATGAATTGCGAACATTTACAGGCAGAGATTGAGAGGTTGAAAACTGAAAAACTTATATTATCTCAAAAGAGATTTAATATGTTTGAAAGATTGGAATTTGCCGACAAAATCAAAGCCGAAGCATACAAGGAGTTTGCGGAAAGGTTACATTGTCATTGTGAAAGTATTATAAATCAACCGCATAATGAAAATGTTAGACCTTTATCGTGGAAGTGTGCATATGAGGAATTTGATAACGAGGTTGACAACCTCTTAAATGAATTGGTGGGTGATGGGGATGCGAAATAAAAGCAAAGCACAAATATTCCTTGAAAAGATTGAAAGCTATGAGATTCTTATAAGAAACAAACTTATAGAACTTCAACA
>JAZREW010000194.1:0-5018 GCA_045661005.1 Acutalibacteraceae bacterium
CTGTCTTATAAAAATTGAGGCGGCGGCCCTTAACCGAGCGGATTTAATGCAACGTGAGGGCGATTATCCGCCACCTGCGGGTTGTCCTGAATGGATGGGTCTTGAAATTGCAGGTACTATTGTTGAGATTGCCGACGGCGCAAAGCAAAAATCAAATTGGAAAATCGGTGATAAAGTATGCGCACTTTTAGGCGGCGGCGGTTATGCTGAATATGCCAATGTTAAATACGATATGTTAATGCCGATTCCAAAAAATTGCTCTATGGTAGAGGCGGCGGCAATACCCGAAGCATTTGCTACCGCATACTTAAATCTTTTTATAGAGGGTAATATCAAAGAGGGTGATACCCTTTTAATGAATGCAGGGGCGTCGGGTCTTGCAAGTGTTATTATTCCTATGGCTAAAGCATTTGGTATAAGAGTGATTACTACCGTTTTAACCGAGGAAATTGCTAATAATATTAAACACTTAAATGCAGATAGAGTTGTAGTTACAACCAAAGAAGATATTGCAGAGGTTTTAAAAGAAGAACTTGAAAACGGACATCCTGTTGATGTTGCTATTGACTGCTTGGGCGGTGAAATAATGGGCAAATGTATTCATTTCTTAAAGCATGGCGCACGTTGGATTATGATTGCGGCACTGGCTGGCACTAAAACCGAAATAGACCTTAAAAACATCTATGTTAGAAACGTGAGAATTATAGGCTCTACTTTGCGCTCACGCACACCTGAAACCAAGGCGCAAATACTTGCAGAACTAGTAGAAAAAGTGTGGCCAAAGGTTGAAAGCGGCGAGGTTAAGCCTACAATTTATAAGGTTTTACCAATACAAGAGGCTGAGGCGGCACACGATATTTTGTATAAAGGACAAAATGTTGGTAAAGTGGTGCTTACATTAGAATAAATAATATGCTTTATTGTAGAAAGACGCTTTGTAAAGAGGCGTCTTTCGTTTTAAAAAAACGCTTGAAAGTATGTGTGCAATATGGTATAACCAAATCATAACGATAACAAGGGAGCTTACGGTATGTATACTTATCTTTTTGATTTTGACGGAACACTTGTGGATTCAATGCCGATATTTTCTAAAACCATGATTAGCATACTGGATGAAAACAACATACCGTATGATAGTGATATAATAAAAACTATAGTTCCCTTAGGCGTATTAGGAACAGCAAAACATTTTATGGGTATGGGACTTGATTTAAAGTTAGACGAAATAATTGCTATAATGGGTAAAAAGCTGATCAAAGAATATACGTATAATATTCCCGCTAAAAACAATGTGATAGATGTGCTAAAGCAACTGAAAAAGCAGGGGGCAAGTCTCAACGTTTTAACGGCTAGTCCGCATATTATATTAGACGTATGCTTAGAAAGATTGGGAATACTTGACTTATTTACGAATGTTTGGTCTTGCGATGATTTTGATACAACAAAAGCTAATCCCGAAATTTATATAAAAGCGGCAGAAAAACTAGGTGTTAGCGCAGAAGAAGTTTTGTTTTTAGACGATAATATTAACGCTGTTAAAACCGCTAAAAATGCTGGTGTTAGGGTATGTGCTGTTTATGACGAAACTTCAAAAGAAAGCGAAGCTCAAATGCGTGAGATAGCTAACGGTTATATATATGATTTTACTGAGTTACTTGACTTAAGTTTTTAATGGCAAGGGTGTTGAATATGAAAAATATTAAATTACAAATGAATTCTCCCGCAGTAGAGTGGCTTTCGGGCTACCCTTGCGGTAACGGTCATACCGGTTTTATGCTTTGGGGAAATGCCGGCAAAGAAATACTTTCGTTTAACCACGAAAAGCTTTATAGAAGAAAAATTAAAAAGGATATTAAAACGGCGCATTTAATACCCGAATTGCGCCGACTCACCTTGTTGGGCGACTCGAAATCGGCAGAAAAGCTTTTTAATGAGGCGGCGGCAGAGTGCGACCCGTTTTGTAATCCGTATCAACCTTTTTGTGATATTAAATTCAACTTTTCAGCACAACCGCAAGATTATTGCCGCAGTTTGAATTTAAGCAATGGCATTACAAAGGTAGAAACAAAAGATTACATTTTAGAAGCCTTTACTGATTTTGTTAGTGGCAACAGTATTGCACGTTTTGAATTCGAAAATGCAACTTCGCTTGAAATGGAATACGGCCGTGAAGAAGACGACGAGTGCGAGGTTAATTATGCCTTCGAAAACGGTGAATACTGTTTTTGTGGTAAGTTTATAGAAAAAGTAAGCTTTAAAGCTAAAGTAAAAATTTTAACCGATGGTGTGTTATCGGGCGGGAAAAGTGTAAAAATTACAGATTGCACATACTTAGAAATAAGAGTAGCGCTTATTGTTGATGACGAGTGTGCCGAAATTTCTAATGTTAAATATGAAGATTTGAAATCTGCACACATAAAGGCTTTTGAAAAAGAATTTAACCGTTTCAGCTTTTCTGTAAGCGACGAAGAAAAAAACAGCGAACAGCTTTATATTGACGCTACTGAAAATTTAAAGTATGATAACGCAATTTATGAGTATTTTGTAAATCTTGCAAAATATGTATATATTACGGCGGGTAACGGCAATTTACCGCTTAATTTACAGGGTATCTGGAATGATAAAATAAAGCCTATGTGGGATTGCGGATATACCACAGACATTAATGTTGAAATGGCGTATTTCCCCGCAAATGCAATGGGATTTGCCGATTACCAAAAGGCGCTGTTTAACTGGATTGACACGCATACTGACACAATGGAAAGGCAATGCGAGCATATTTTTGGCATAAAAAATGCGGCGTATATTCCGCAGTATACCGATATGGATATGGTGCCATCCTCTTGGCGTGATTTTGGCACATTTCAGGTTATTTGGAGCGGTGCGGCGGCTTGGCTTGCGAGACACCACTATGAATATTGGAAAACCACGGGCGACGATGAATTTATGCTTAAATGCGGTCTTCCCTATATGAAGCGCTGTGCAAAATTCTATGAAGAGTTTTTGTTTAAAAATGAAGAGGGTAAGTATAAAATTTGTCCATCGTGCAACCCCGAAAACTTTACAGCTAAAGAAATTGGGCAACTTATAGATTCCGCTACAATGGATATTTCTATAATACACGAGCTTATGCAAAATTTGATTGATGTACACAACCGCCTTTCTATTAATGAACCTGAAATATCTGTTTGGCAAGAAATAGACAAAAATTTAATAGATTATCCGTTTTTTGAAGACGGTACTTTGGCTGAATATTGGACCGAAAAACCGCCAATGGAAGAAGATCACCGCCATTTATCTCACGTGTATGGAATGTACCCTGCAAAGCTTTTTAAGGGCGATGAAAAAATGACAGAGGCTACCGAAAAGGCTTTAAAACTCAGGCACAGAAAAGGCTTTAAGGGAACGTCATCGTGGTCGATGTCTTGGCATGCCTGCCTTGCGGCAAGAATGGGTAAAGCAGAGAAAGCTTGTGAATACATAGGCTTTTTGGCAGAGGCTATGCTTATGGAAAATTATCTACCTTCTCACAACGACTGGCGTGAGGACACACGCTTTTGTTTTGGTGATAAAATTTTCCAAATAGATGCAATTTTCGGCATAACTGCCGCTATTTGTGAAATGCTGATTTATGTTGACGATAGTGCTACATGTCTTTTGCCTGCATTACCTCAAAAATGGCAAAAAAGCGGCAGCGTAAAGGGTCTTTGCGGCTATAACGGTGTTGAGTACAATGTAGAATGGCAGAACGGTGAGATAACCGAGCTTACCGTTTCGGCAAAAAACAATACCGAAGTTCTAATTAAAACTGGCTTACCGTTTAAAAACCGAAAGTATAGCGACGAATTAAAGCTTTGCTTGGCAAAAAATGATAAAATAACGTTAAATTAAGAAAAAAGCACGACCTTAATCGGTTGTGCTTTCGTTTTGCAATGTTTGGTAGCTTAACTGCTTTCAAGCAGCGTAGGCTAAAATTAAAATTTCAATAAAACTTTGTTGTTGAAAAAACTTTTGAATTTTTGTATAATATAATTCAAAAATAAGAAAAGGCGGTGTTAATATGCGTGTTGCTTTTTTTACACTTGGTTGTAAAGTTAATCAGTACGAAACCGAGGTTATGCGTGAGGCGTTTTTAGCAAAGGGGCATACAGTAGTTTCGGATGACGGTATATTTGATGTGGTTGTTATTAATTCTTGCACAGTTACTGCAGAAAGTGACCGCAAAACACGTCAGGTATTACACCGTTTTAGAAGAGAAAATCCGAACGCTGTAATTGTTCTTACAGGGTGTATGGTGCAGGCTTTTTCAGAAGAAGCAAAGGAATTAATTGATGCCGACATAGTTGTAGGCAACACAGATGTTAAGCGTATTTTAACCCTTACTGAGCAATTTTTGAATGACGGTGAGCGTATTTTTGAATATTCGCCACACAAACGTGAAGAACGGTTTAACACACCTGATATAACCGATTTTGCTGAGCGTACCCGTGCTTATATGAAAATTGAGGATGGTTGCAACCGCTATTGCAGTTACTGTATCATACCTACAGCACGTGGCTTTGTGCGCTCGAAGCCTGTAGAGGATATACGCAAAGAAGCTGAGGCACTAGCCCAAAAAGGCTTTATAGAAATAGTGCTGGTTGGTATAAATCTTTCGGCTTACGGTAAGGATGAGGAAATTAATCTATGTGATGCTGTAGATGCGGTTTGCAAGGTTGACGGAATAAAACGTGTGCGCTTGGGTTCACTCGAGCCTGACCATATAAGCGATGAAATGCTTGAAAGGTTTAAAAATCAACCTAAATTTTGTCCGCAGTTTCATTTGTCTTTGCAATCAGGTTGTGACAGAACCCTTAAACGTATGAATAGACATTATGATACCGAATTTTATTATGATTTAGTGGAAAGAATAAGAAATATGTTCCCAACATCCTCTATTACTACCGATATTATGGTTGGTTTTGCGGGTGAAACAGAAGAAGAATTTTGCGAAAGCGTAGATTTTCTTAAAAAAGTAG
>JAZREW010000195.1:0-22675 GCA_045661005.1 Acutalibacteraceae bacterium
ATATATTATATGGATTACCGTTTTCGTCATAATCTATATATACTTCATCATTTACTAATAATGGCTTCTTAGGTGTGAGCTCAATTTTAGTATATGGCGATTTATTAATAGTAACCTTTGCTTCGGTTGTATTACCAAAGAATTCAAAGGTAGCGTAATTATCACCAACTGTTAAAGCCTGCTCAGGAGTATCTTGGAAATTTACCAATGCAGGTGCACGGTCATAAAGACGATAGAGTTCGTCAATAGTTAAATTTTCGTACTTATCTCCATTCGCATCTACAAAAGAAAATACAAAGTCACTTTCCCAAATGTGATATTGCCAAAAACGGTTGTTATCACCCATATAGCTCCAATGACCGTTACAATTTTCAATTAGCTCTTCGCCAACATACTCGGCTCTTAAATTAGTTATTTCGGGTTGCTTTTTAATGGTTATATAAGTAGAAGCTTTTTTGCCTAAAACTTCTATTATTACAAGGTTTTCGCCAACTGTCCATTGATTGTTGTAAGTCTGGCGGGATTCATCCGCAATTCTAGGCGTAACACCTAAAATTTGATAAAGCTCATAGCCTCTTACATCTTTATAGGTTTTGCCGTTATAATCAAAGCTGTATATCAGATTTTCGGGTGAGAAATGATATACCCAGTACGTAATGTTTTCACCCGGAACAGACGGTTCATGTTGTAAATAACCGTCTGTGTTTTCATAAATGAATCTGCCGTTAGTTTTTACGCTAAGGTTAGTGATTTCAGGTGCTTTAACAATTTCTATTGTAGTTGAAGCGGTGTTACCAAACAGAGTAAGCGAAACGGTATTATAACCAATTTTCCACTGATTATATGGCGACTGTATAGTGTCGCCAGTGAAAGGAATATTAATGTTACCGAAAATTTCCTGTAACTCATAACGGGTCACATCGGTGTAAGTTGTTCCGTTATAGGTGAAGCTGTAATAAAAGCTGTGCTCGTAAATGTTATAGTACCAAAATTCTCTAGGTTCAAAGGTTACTGGGTCTTGATAATGTTCCCAATAACCATTTGTGTTTTCTATAATTTGATCATAGCCTTCAGTTGGACGAATACTGAAATTCTCAAGTTCAGGCGCTTTAACAACTTCTATAGTGGTAGAAGCGGTGTTGCCAAGCATAGAAATTGTAACAGTATGAGAACCTATCTTCCACTGATTATATGGCGACTGTATAGTGTCACTAGTGAATAAAACGTCAATATTACCGAAAATTCCCTCTAAATCATAACGGGTAACATCGGTATAAGTTGTTCCGTTATAGGTGAAACTGTAATAAAAATTATCAGGCTGAATATAGTATAACCAAAAATCTTTAAGCTCATTGGTTATAGGGTCTTGATATTGACACCAATAACCATTTGTGTTTTCTATAAATTGGGCACGATCTTCAAAAGGTCGAATACTAAAGTCAATAATATCGGGTTTTTCAACAATTTCTATAGTGGTAGAAGCGGTGTTACCAAACATAGAAATTGAAACTGTATTATTGCCCAGCGTCCACTGATTGTAATAAGATTGGTGAGTATTGTCGGTAAAATCTAAATTTACAACAACACCGAATATTTCAGATAATCTATAATATTCTACATCAGTATAGTCTGTACCATTATATGTAAAGCTGTAATAGAAATCTGAAGGATAAATGTCATATTTATACCACTGTACAGGTTCAGAGGCACCGGCGTCAAGGAATGATTCAAAATAACCTCTTGTATTTTCTATAATTTGAGCACAATAGTCTTTAGGACGAATACTAAGGTTAGTGATTTCGGGCGCTTTAACAACTTCTATAGTGGCAGTTGCAGTTTGATTTAAAAGGGTTATAGCAACATTATTGTATCCCACTGACCATTGATTATAGTATGTTTGGGTGGTTCCCGGTACAAATTTACAGCTTATTGTTCCCAAAATGCTATTCAAGTTATGGTACGAAACCTGATTATAATAGATACCGTTATAGGTAAAGCTGTAGTAAAAGTTATCAAGATAAATATTGTAACGCCAGAAAGTTTTAGGTTCGGTTGTATGATATTCAGTTACCCACATACCGTTAGTGTTTTCTATAAAAGTAGCGTAATATGGGTATGGTGTTATACTGAAATTTTCAATTTGAGGCGATTCTGTAACTTTAATAATGGTAGTTGCGGTGTTGCCTAAAAGGGTTATAGAAACGGTATTGTCACCTATTTGCCACTGATTATAATAAGATTGTTGAGTGCCCTCTGTATAAGATGGTGAAACACCACCTAATATACTTTCAATACTAGATCTATCAACATCAATATAATTATTGCCGTTGTATGTAAAGCTGTAATAGAAACTATCTAGATATATGTAGTAATACCAATAGGTGAGTTCTTCACCATCTTCACCATACTCGGTCATCCATTCACCGTCTGTATTTTCCAGGAATTGCTGATAATACTCTTTAGGTCTTATGCTAAAGTTTTCTATTTTTGGTTCAGCTAAAATATTAACTTTTAATTCATATGAGCAACCAAGTATTACATAATAGAAAGAATGCTCTTCATCTGCATTCCATTGGTTTATTTCAGATTGGTCAGAAGAACCTGAAATATATTCACCGAAAGTCTGTTCAAATTCGTGGCTTAGATATTCTTCTACACTTCCGTCGGCATAGGTTAATCTTATTCTTGGAATATGTGGTGAATGATAATAAAAATAAGAGAAATTATTTCCGGCTTCATCTGTGAAATGATTGTAATATCCGTTAGTGTTTTGAATGATGTTGTTATTGTAATCTAAAAGCTCAACAGAAATAGGCTTTATAAAATCTTCACAGTCAATTTCGTTTTGTAGAGCATATTCGTAAGCTAGCGATCCGTATGGTGCTTTAATTACTGCATTACAACCATCAAATACATAGTCGCCCATATATTGAATGCTGCCGGGCAAATAAATTTGATCTATATTATCGCTACCCATAAAGGCGCCCTCACCTATATAGGTCACACTTTCAGGTATGCTTATTTGCCATAGGGTTGTGCAACGGAAAAAGCTATAGCTGCCTATCTTTTTTACGCCTTCCGGAATAATTAAAGTATCTATACGATGGCAAGAATCGAATGCCCAAGCTGCTATTTCTTCTACTGTTTCAGGAATAGTATATGCTCTATTGCGATAAGAAGAGGGACACATCAACAGTTTTTTACCGTCTGGTGAAAATAATACGCCGTCTATCGTTTTGAAGTTGGGATTCCCTTCAGCAACCACAAATTCTTTTGTAGGGAAATTAGAGAAAGCTTTTGTTTGTATCTTGGTTATACTTGCAGGAATAACCAAAATATCACATCCGTTACCTGAAAAGGCTAACGTTTTGATTTCTGTAACTGTATAACCGTCAATAACCTCCGGTATAAAGAATTCGCCAGATACAAATCCGTTGTTATAGCCATAATATTCGGTTATAGCCACTGTGTTATCACTTTTGATGATGTAGCGGTAATCGCCGTACTGAAATTCATCAGCAAATGCGTTAAGCGGTATAGCGGTTAGCAATATACCTATAACAATAATTACCGCTAGTAATTTTGAAATTGCTTTTTTCATTAGAATACCCCTTTTAATTTTTTAGTTCTTTTAAAAATTCTTCTATACGTTTTAAGGCTTCATTAATGTGCTCTACGGAGTAACAATAAGAAGCTCGTATAAACCCTTCGCCACTATCACCAAAAGCGGTGCCTGGTACCACAGCAACCTTTTTAGAATAAAGCAGTTTTTCGCAAAATTCTTCACTGCTCATTCCTGTGGATTTGATACAAGGGAATGCATAAAATGCACCTTTTGGCTCACGGCAAGTAAGACCTAGTTTGTTAAAGCCTGATACAATAAGTCTTCTACGCATATTGTATTCCTTTAACATAACAGCAACGTCATCGTCACAATTTTTAAGTGCTTCTATTGCGGCATGCTGTGATGTAGTAGGAGAACACATAATTGCATATTGATGTATTTTTAAAATTTGACTTATTATTTCTGCAGGTCCACAGGCAAAACCTAAACGCCAGCCTGTCATAGAAAATGCCTTAGAAAAACCGTTTACTGTAACGGTTCTTTCGTACATACCCTCCACCGAAGCGGGCGATACGTGTGGTTTATCGCTAAATGTGAGCTCAGCGTAAATTTCATCCGAAAGAACTATTATATTAGTATCCCTCAAAACTTCTTCCAATGCCTTTATATCGTCATATTCCATAATAGCGCCCGTAGGATTGCAAGGGTAGGGCAAAATGAGCAGTTTTGTGCGGTCGCTAATAGCATCCTTAAGCTCTTGAGGTGTTACCTTAAAATTGTTTTCAGCCTTTGTGTTTATTATAACAGGCACACCGCCTGCAATACGTGTCATAGGTTCGTAGCAAACATAGCTGGGCTGCGGGATAATAACCTCGTCACCCGGATTTACAACAGCTCTTATACAAGCATCAATTGCCTCACTGCCGCCAACCGTTACAAGTATTTGGTCTTCAGGTGAATATTTAACCTCGAATTTGCGCTCCATATACGTTGAAATTTCACTAAGCAGGGGAGCCAAGCCTGTATTAGAGGTGTATTTTGTTTTGCCACGCTCCAGCGAGTTTATACCCGCTTTTCTAATCTGCCAAGGGGTTTGAAAGTCGGGCTCGCCAACGCCTAAAGAAATAACCCCGTCCATAGTAGCGGCAATATCAAAAAATTTACGAATACCTGAAGGCTTAATATCTACAACCGTTTTATTTAAAACCTTAGAGTAATCTATCATACCCAGAGTTGCCCCCTGTCATCATCTTCGCCTGAAATTAACTCAACGTCCATTTCTTTATATCTACGCATAACGAAATGAGTTGTGGTAGATGTTACTGAATCAATAGTAGAAAGCTCTTTAGCTACAAACCAAGCGATATCCTGCAAGGTTTTGCCCTTTACCACTACGTTAAGGTCATACACGCCCGACATAAGATATACCGATTCAACTTCACGGTATTGCATTATTTTTTTAGCTACCTCTTCAAAGCCAAGTCCAGCTTTTGGTACAACGTTAAGCTCGATAATTGCAGAAACATAAGCACCGTCAAGCTTGTCCCAGTCAACTACAGCCTTGTAGCCTCTAAGCAAACCATCCTTTTCAAGCTCTTCTATATTTTTCTTAATCTCTTCAGCATTAGAATCAAGCATAGTTGCAATTTCTTCTAAAGAATATCTTGCGTTTCTTGCTAAAAGCTTTAAAATTTCGTATTTCATCGTTATATCTCCTTTATATCGTTTATATTTTGGATTTATTTTGAATATTAAGAATTCTCACTATAACAGGGCTTAGTATAATGTTTGAGCCAAGTTCAAAAAGGAAGTTACCTCCCACAAGACCTAAGAACATATATCCTACTACGTTTGTAAATCCTGCGGCTACACCCCATTCGGTAATGGCTTGCATAAAGAATACAAGACAACCCAAAAGAAATACACCTGTATTTACCAGCGGGCACACAATAGCTGCTGCAATTACTGCTAAATAACTGTTATATCGGCTAATTGCTTTATAAACTAAACCTGCAACCAAACCGCAAGCGGTACCTTTAAGCATAACGGTAACAATGGTTCCCACTATGTCAATAGCCATAAAGGGTGCGGCATCACCGCTTATTAAAACAACGGCTCCAAACACAAATCCTAGCCAGGCACCAACCTTAATTCCGCACGTGGCGGCACCAATAACTATGGGTATAAGCACTAAAGAAATTGCAAATGGGCCAAATCTTATAAAAGAACCCATAAATTGCAGTATAATTACAAGTGCCGTGAATACTGCGCCAAGTACAAGTGTTTTTGTTTGATTTCTTCTTTTTTCTGAATTTGTCATAATTTTTACCTCCGATACTGTCCATAGGTTAACAAGAGTTTAACCTGTTACGGTTTCGCTCGCCAACTTTTGTTGCCCTTCTCGCGTTTATTTTTGTAAGGCGTCAGCCTTACTGCAAATTCACGCTTCACCTTTCAAAAAAAGTGGCGTAGAGAAACTCTTTGACCTGCTAAATAAATAATTTTTTGGAGAGGTGAGGTCGAAGAATGCAGTAATACTGCTGTATTACAAGTGATGAGACAAGAAAAAACAAAAAATTATTATTTGTCAGGCGTATCAAGTTAAACTCTTGTCAACCTTCGGTACAGTTCATAAAATATATGCAATCCGAAATATCGGTTTTTGCTGTTAGTTGTTCTTTTCGTATATAGCACGAAGACCGTCTAGCAAAAGATTCTCGTTATAAATTATATTTGTTTTACAATGTTCAATTATATCACGTGAAAGACCACCGGTAGCTACTACTGTAGGTTTTTCACCAAGCTCAAGCTCTATTCTCTCAAGCAAACCGTCAAGCATTGCGGCGGTGCCGTACACCAAGCCTGATTGCATGCAAGCCATAGTATTTGTACCTATAACCGAAGAGGGTGCCTCAATCGGAATAGAGGTGAGCTGCGCAGTATTCTCGGTGAGAGCTTTAAGGGTTAGTCTTACACCTGCGGCAATTGTACCACCCAAAAGAGCTCCGTTGCGGTCAAGCACGGTAACGGTTGTAGCGGTACCCATATCTATAACCACGCAGGGCATAGTATATGCATCTAATGCACCTACTGCACCTGCCACAAGGTCGGCACCAAGCTGTGCGGGATTATCGATTTTAATATTTAGTCCCGTTTTAACACCGGGTCCTAGCATTAGCGGTACTATATGGCAAAGCTTAGATATAGCATTGCTTATGCTTTTGCCAACAGCGGGTACAACCGAGGCAATAATAGCATCTTCAATATCTTCAACATCTATATTGTAAAGCATTAAAAGCATTTTAATGTCAACTGCGTATTGGTCGGCAGTTTTTCTTTGTTCTGTTGCAAGGCGTGCTGTAAACTTCAGTATATTTGAATCATAAGCGCCAAGCGTTACGTTAGTATTACCAATGTCTATTGATAGTAGCATATCTATACCATTCTACCTTTCTTAATATATACTATAATACATAATATATTATAGCGAATTTCAAACAAAAATCAATGTTTTTATTGACAAGTATAAAAAAAGTTGTTATAATACAATTTGCTAAATGGGAGATTATGTTTTCCTGTTAGCTCCTTGCTCCGAGATTACGGGGCCAATAGTCCAAAGGGAGGTGCAAAAAAATGACCAATAAGTACGAAGCTGGTGTTATTTTTTCTGTAGCAAACGGTGAAGAAGCTACTGCTGCTTTAAAAGAAAAAATTAACGATCTTATAGCTAAAAACGGTACTATCGAAAGCGTTGATGATTGGGGCAAGCGTCGCCTTGCATATCTCATCAATGACGAGGCTGAAGGTTACTACGTTTTCTTCAATTTTGAAAGCGAACCTGAGTTCCCCGCTGAGCTTGAGCGTATCGTAAAAATTACCGACGGTGTTTTACGCGTTATGGTAATAAAGAAGTAATGGAGGTATAAAAATGTTCAATTTAGTTGTTTTAACAGGAAGGCTTACTGCTGACCCTGAGCTTAAAACCACACCTAACGGCATATCTGTTACAACCTTCTCCATTGCTGTTGATCGCCGTTACCGTTCTGGTGAGGAACGTCAAACTGACTTTATTAATATAGTTGCATGGCGCTCTTCTGCAGAATTTATTACAAAATACTTCAAAAAGGGTAGTCTTATAGGTATTGAAGGTTCAATTCAAACCAGAAGATACCAAGATAAAAACGGTAATAACCGTACCGCTTTTGAGGTAGTTGCTAACAACGTTCAGTTTGTTGAATCTAAGCGTGATGCTTCACCTATGGGTGACGATATTCCTGCTTCTTTCAGCAATGCTGATACTAATGATTTCGCCGATCTTGGCGATGCTACTGATGACGATTTACCATTCTAATTTTGTTGAATCGTGAACAGGTAAACTAATTTTAAAATAAGGAGGCTTTTACAATGGAAAACGAGAGAAACGATAGACCCATGCACAAGAAACCACGCAAAAAGGTTTGCCATTTCTGCGTTGATCGTGTAGAAAGCATTGATTATAAGGATGTAGCCCGTCTTCGCAAGTTCATCTCTGAACGTGCTAAGATTCTTCCTCGCCGTGCAACCGGCACCTGCGCTGCTCATCAGCGTGAGTTGACAACCGCTATTAAGCGTGCTCGTCAGATGGCATTACTTCCTTACGTTAATGACTAATTAAAAGCGGATGGTTAACCTTTAAGTTAACCATCCTTTTTTCTTGCAAAAATAGAAGGCTATCAGTTATACCGATAGCCTTCTATTTTATTTATTTAAGTATTTTGCAACTTCTGCTGCAACAAGCTTTGTTAAATACTCAATGTCTGCGCTGGTAGCATCAGAATGTTTAATATCTGCTTTGCCGTTACTGCTGAAAAGCTGCATTTTCTTCATACTTTCTTGCTTAACAGCCTCAACTGCTGCAGGTATAAGATCTATAAGACCCTTATCCATACTTGAGAAGTTCTTAAATTGTGCTTCAACTGCGGCTACGTTAATATCAGTAAAGATGTTAACCTTGCTGATACCCTCTTGAATAGCCTGCTTAAAGTCGTTATCGGTAAGACCTGAACCGCCGTGAAGTACAAGCGGAACATCTACGGTATTAGCAATAGTGCGAATTCTTTCAAAATCAAGCTTAGGAGGTAATTTGTATGCGCCGTGAGCGTTACCAACAGCAATCGCCAAAGCATCAAGACCTGTTTTTTCAACAAAATCTTTAGCTAGTTTTGGATCGGTAAAGAAAGCAGACGGGTCAGCAAGATGAGAGCTACCCTCAGCAGAACCCTCATTATCACCAACATGACCAAGCTCGCCTTCAATTGTAGCGCCGTAAGAGTGTGCAATGTCTGCCATCTCTTTAACCTTGCGAACATTATCTTCGTATGAATCTGTAGAACAGTCATACATAACCGAGCTAAAGCCAAGCTCAAGAGCTTTTATACAAGTGTCATAAGAAAGACCGTGGTCAAGATGTACAACAACAGGCACAGAAGCTTTCTTTGCCATGGGTATCAAATAATAAGAAACCTCTTCTAAAGGTCCGTAAGGTAATAAAACCTCAGCAGTACCCATAATAACAGGGGAGCGGGTAGTTTCTGCAGCGCTGATAATACCACGTGCAAGCTCCAAGTTTACAGCGTTAAAAAGACCAATAGCGTATTTATTTTTCTTTGCAGGTCTTAAAACTTCATTCATATTTACTAACATGAAAAATTCCTCCTATAAGCTTTTAATCTATGTTTATTACTTTTACTTCACACTCTTCAAGAGTGGCTTTTAGCGATGTTGTGATTTGTGCATCGGTTATAAGAAAATCAATATTTTCAAAGGTTGAAAGTCGCATGTATCCAACTCTACCCATTTTAGATTTATCACATAAATAGTAGTGGGTACGTGAATTTTTAAGCATACTTTGTTTTATAAAGCATTCCTGCTCATTGCCTTCAAGAATTATTGAATTGTCACCTATGCCACGGCTCGAAAAAAACATTTTATCGGCAAAGTAGTTTGTTGTAATATAATTTTCTGCCATAGCACCAACTAATGACTGATTGTTACTTACAATACCGCCTACAGCAATTACTTTTATGCCTTCAACACCGCAAAGCTCATTAATTACTCTGATAGAGTTTGTTATAACGGTGATGTTTTTCATGCTTTTAATTTCTTTTGCCATGTAGAATGTAGTGGTAGAAGCATCTAAAAATATAGTGTCACCCGTAGCGATATACTGTACCGCTTTGCGAGCTAAAGCCTGCTTTGTTTCTACGTTAAGCGATTTACGCTTTTCAAGCGAAGGCTCATAGTTGCCTTCATCTATCGGTAAAGCACCGCCGTAAGTTCTGCGTAGCTGTTCTTTTGCTTCTAGTTTTTCAAGGTCACGTCTAACTGTTTCTTCGGTAACACCAAGTTCAGCACTTAATTTACCTACCGTTACAACGCCGTCTCTATTAAGTAGTTCTAATATTCGTTTTTGTCTTTCAAGAGCAAGCATTAGCCTACCTCCGTATATTTAAAATTTAAATAGAAATTAAACTTCAAAATCAAAGAACTTCATTATTTCGCCGTGTGGGTTAGCTATAACGGCTTTACCATGCATTTTTCCTAATGGCTGTGCGGCTTGAGCGCCTGCTTCAATAGCGGCATCTACCGCAGAAACCTTACCTCTTATAATTAAGGTAACAAGTCTACCGCCTAGTCTTTTTTCTGTGTGAATAAGACGTACATCTGCGGCTTTAAGCATATTATCAAGACCGGCAATAGAAGCTACAAGACCCGAAATTTCAAGTAAGCCTATTGAAAAATCTGTGTCTGGAGCCTCTATATCAGATTCGAAAAATGTTTTCGGTAGCTTTTTATTATATTTATCTTTGTTTATATCCAAAAGGTATGCCATTTTTTCCATATCCAGACCGGGACGTGGCATAACAGATGAAATTATATAATCGCCCTTGCTTTCAGCGTAAGCTTTTGCGGCGCTAATTGCTGCTTCAACAGATGAATTATCACCCTCAATTTTAACCGCCATTACAAGTGGGGCGGGCACAGCTTCGCTTTTAGGTCTTGTTCTGTCAAAAGCGATAACCTTTACATTGGCTGTTTTAGCGGCAATATCTGCAGCACAAACCGCAGTTGTAAAGCTGTAAACTTCAATTATTCCTAATGCGTTCATACGAATCCTCCGTTTTTAACAATTAAAGTATTTTTTCCCAAAGCTTAGGGTCAGGATTAGCTATAACTGAAGAATCTAAGAACATACCCTTATCTCCTGCAGCAGCTTTTGCACTATCAATAGCGGCAGTAACTGCGGCTACCTCGCCTGTAAGTATTAAATATGATTTACCACACATACCACGAGCAATTCTAAGCTCTACTAAAGTAACATTAGCGGTTTTAGCAGCAGCATCAGCAGCTACTATTGCCGATGCACCCGAAAACGTTTCAAGCACACCCAAGGCACGTGGATTTTCAACATCTACAGTAGCGTATATGGCAGGGAACACACCCTCGTGAACATTGCCTAACACAAAACTGTCAATAAGCTTGTCGCCGTATTTGATTTTGCAAGCATCAACAGATGCCATAATAGCGCTAAGATCACCCGAAATAATTACTATGTATTTACCCGGGCAAACAACCTGAGCTTCTATTATTTCTACATCAGCGGTTTTAACCAAGGTGTCTGCCGCTTGAATACCTGTTGATACGGTGGTATATTCTATCATACCAATTGCTTTTGCCATAAATTATTTCCTGCCATTCTCTATAATGTTTTTAGTTTGTCGAAACGCTTTTTAGTGTTTCGACAAGCCACTTTTTAAGTGGCTTAAGCAAAATTAAATTTTAATATTTAATTTTGCACAACACTCATTGCAATGGGATAGAACAAATTTTTTTAAAAATTTGTTGCAAAATCGAAGATTTTGTTGCGAAACAAGATTTTTTCGCATAACCTATACCATTATAATTATTGATTTATCGGTTACTTTTGTTATTTTGCCTGATATGGGTGAATGTAAAGCTACACCCAGTTTGTCTTCAGGGGCTTTTGCAATAATTTGTCCCTTAGTAACGGTGTCACCGCTTTTAACTATTGCAACAGCCGGTGCACCAATACTTTGACTAAGTGAAACGGTAAGTCTCTTTGACTTAACATCGTCTTCACAGAAAGGAATGTCAATGTCATACTTTGCAAGACCTAATCTTCTTACAAGACGTGCTACAGGCACTTTGCGATATTCTCTTTTATTAGAAATACCATTATATTCGGGTTGTTTTGGTGGTGTAACACCATTTGCCCTGAGCCCGTTTCGGTATTCACCTATAAGAGTAGCAGGGGAAAGACCCTGCATACAAGAGTACATCTCACAAAGTCCGCATTGCGAACAGTAAAATGTATTTACAAACGGTACAGAATCAAACACCTTGTTTTGAGAAATACCATGCATAAAAGCTTGAGGGTCTATGGGGTGACCCATAAGGTTTCTCGAACATAAATCGGTACACATACGGCAACTGCAACAAGCACTCATTGCACGTTTTATGCCGATGTTAGCCTTAACTGTTTTTCTTTGTACTATATAATGATCTTGCGGTAATAAAATAACCGCATTAGTTGTTTTCGTAATTAAACCACGTGGGGAACCTATTTTTCCCGTCATGGGTCCGCCTATTAAATAGGCTGGGTTTTCGATTGATGAACCGCCGCATAAATCAACAATTTCTTTGTAGCTTATACCAAGCGGAACACGTAAAATTTTAGGATTGGTTACTTCACCAGCAACCATAACATATTTGTGTGTAACTGAATCACCGTTGTTTACGGCATTATAAATATTTAAAACGGTTTCTACGTTAAAAACCGTAACTCCCACAGAAATTGGGATATTACCAGGCTTAATAGTTCTGCCTGTAGTTTCATAGGTAAGTATAACTTCATCACCTGCGGGATAAATCTCAGGCAAATATGAAATTGATACATTTGGAAAACTTTCCATAGCGGCCAAAACTGCTTCTGCCGCACCTTTGTATGATGGTTTTATGCCGATTATAGCATGTTCAGCCTCTACTGTATCGGCAATCATTGAAAAAGTGCTTACAATTTCAAATGCATATTTTTCGAGCAACTGTCTGTGCACTTTGAAAAGTGGTTCACATTCAGCGCAGTTAAGAATTATTGTGTCAGCCCGCTTATCTAACTTGGCATAAGCGGGAAATCCGGCACCGCCTGCTCCGACTATGCCATTCTCCTGTAAGATTTTAGCTAAAGCTTCTAATTGCATAACCTACTCCGATTACGTTTGGATTCTGCAATATATTTGGAGAAAGCAGAAAGCCTCTCCAAATATATTACTAAATTTAAGAATAATTTTTAATTATTTGATTGAGGGAAGAATCTTCTCAACATCGCCATGAGGACGTGGAATTACGTGTGTAGCGATAATTTCGCCTAAGCTGCTAGCAGCAGCACCGCCGGCTTCAACAGCAGACTTAACAGCGCCTACATCGCCACGTACCATAACGCTTACTAAACCGGAACCGATTTTCTCTGTACCGATAAGTTGTACGTTAGCAGCCTTTACCATAGCGTCAGCAGCTTCAATAGCAGCTACCAAACCTCTTGTTTCAATCATACCTAATGCTTCCTGTGACATTCTCTTTTCCTCCTTGAAAATTGTTGTGGTTTTTGGTTCTTCTATAATTTTTTCAGCTACTTTTGGGGTTTCCGCAGTAGCTTTTTTAGCGGTTGTTTTCTTTTGTGGGGTTTTATTCTGTGCAGTTTTCTTTTCAGCCATAATTAATCCCCTTTAATTAGAATTTGGGAAGAATCTTCTCAACGTCGCCATGTGGTCTTGGAATTACATGAACAGCTACAAGCTCGCCAAGTCTTCCTGCGGTATTAGCACCAGCTTCTGTAGCAGCCTTAACAGCGCCTACATCACCACGTACCATAACGCTTACTAAACCGGAACCGATTTTCTCTGTACCGATAAGAACTACGTCTGCAGCCTTTACCATAGCATCAGCAGCTTCAATAGCAGCTACTAAACCTCTTGTTTCAATCATACCTAATGCTTCAAGTGCCATTTTCTACACCTCCAAATAAAATTATTCGTTAATTATTGCTATTTTCAAACCTTCCATCTTCAGATTTGTAACGTGTGCTTCGTTAATCTGAGAAAGAGGGAATTTGTGTGTTATGAGCTTCTGCATAGGAAGACCTATACCCTTAGCTCTCTTCAAGAAATCAAATGTTGTAGCGTAATCACGAAGAGTGTATACCCAAGAACCAACAGTTGTGATTTCCTTAGCGCATATATCAAAGTGGGGATTAATTGTAGCATCGCCACCGTTGATAAAGAAACCTAATTCGCAAAGACCGCCGCCGCTGCGAATGAACTTGTAAATGTTGCTGTGTGCAATAGGTGAACCTGTGCATTGGAAAGCAAAGTCAGCAAGGTAACCGCCGAATGCATTTTCAACAGCGCCTGTGAGAGCTTCTATGCCATTATGGTCTTTGAAATTTACAGTAGCAGTAGCGCCCATTTCTTTAGCGAATGTAAGACGCTTTTCTTCACCGTCAACAGCTACTATGTTTTCAATACCCATTGTGCGAAGAATTGCAATACAGATAAGACCAATAGGTCCGCAACCCTGAACAACAACACGGCTGTTAAATCTAAGAATACCTGTAGTTTTAGCACGCTCAACTGCGTGGATAAGAACTGCGCAGGGCTCGATAAGAATTCTGTCTTCAAGGCTTAAATCACTTACGTTAAATACAGATGAGCCACCACGAATTACCATGTAATCTGCAAACCAACCGTTTAGGTGAATATCGTCATCGGGGATAAGACCGTAAACGTCTGCACCGCCAACGTTTTGTTTATTAAGGTCATACATAGTAATATCAGGATTGTCCTTAAATATCATGCTGGTAACAACCTTATCACCAACACCTAAAGGCTTGCCTGCGCTATCCTTCTTAACGTTTTTACCAACCTTTACAACTTCGCCTGTACCCTCGTGTCCTAAAACAACAGGGATAAGACCAAATGGGTCACGCTTAAATTCGTGAGCATCAGTGCCGCATACACCGCAACCTTCAACCTTAACGAGAATGTCATCATCGCCAAGCTCGGGGATTGGGAATTCTTTAATGTCGTAATGCTCAAGTGATGTAAGCATTGCTACACGGCTTTTTTCAGGGATTGCACCGCCGGATTTTTTACCGGAATTACCCATGCCGCTCATTTCCTGTAGCACTTGTTTTACAATTTGTTCTACATTTTGAGAATCGATATTCATTTTTACCGCTCCGTTTCTTTTAAATTTTAAAACTTTAGTGTTTTATTTATTAAGATATTCAATTAACTCGTTTACACCGTAGCCGGTTACAGAGTCAATAATGAAAACTTTTTTACAACCGCTTATTCTAAGCCAATTTTCAGCCCTTTTGGGATTAGCGCCCTCTTGCTCGGCTTTTGTAACTATTCCTATAACCTCACGGTTTACCATACAGGTAATGCAGGGCGGGAACAGGGAATAAGGCTCGGTAGCGCTTATTAAAAGACCTACCATATCCGCCTCATACGAGTAAAGAGCCAAAGCTCTGCCAAGGTGTTGCGTTTGCGCATATTCACCCGGTGTATCAATAAGACAGTTTTCAAATTTTATGTATTGGGTTTTATCGTAGCTTATATCTTCACCACGAAGCACCTGTGTAAGTGTTGTTTTTCCACTCTCACTTCTGCCCATTAAAATAAGCTTTTTCATTATGTTTTAGTAATGGGGCAAACTGTAAAGCCTAAAACGTCTTTACAATAGTCAACCAGTGCTGTAAGTGACGCTAAAACATCTGAGATAGTACCGGTCACTATAAGTGTACCGCTAAATCTATCAACAAATCCAAGCTCTACACCCGAAGACTTTATTGCAATGTCGCCCGCAATAATGGCTGTTTCGGCAGGGGACATAGTAACAATGCCTATAGCTGTTTTTGAATATTCAACTGCAGGGTCAAGACCTAGTTTTCTGTAAAGAATATCATCAGGATTAGCAATTACATGGGCTATGGTAATTTGCTTACCGGGAACCAGCTCTTGCACTATTCGCATTTTATCCTGAAAAGAGAGTCCTTCTATCATTACGTTATCCTCCTATCTTACAAATTAGACCAAAGCTTTCTGCTGTGGCTTTTAGTTTCTGCATGTGTTCATCTGTGGGGGATGGCACATCGCCCATAAGATATTCACGTCCCAATCCCTCATATTTATCCTTGCCGAATCGGTGATACGGCAAAAGATTGATTTCATTCACGCCTTTAAGCTTAGAAGCAAATCTTGCAATTGATGCTATTTCAGCCTCGGTGTCGTTAAAGGTGGGAATTACAGGAACACGGATTATAAGTTTATTTGCCTTTTCGGCAATTTTTGCAGCATTTTCAAGTATTAGTTCGTTTGGTTGTGAAGTAAACCGCTTATGCTTTGCACTATCGGTATGCTTTATATCCATAAGAACCGTATCGATAAAGGGAAGAAGACGTTCTATTTTCTCCCACGCAGCAAATCCTGTTGTTTCAACCGCAGTATTTATTGCGGATTCCTTAGCACTTCGTAGCAATGCATAAGCAAAATCGGTTTGACAAAGCATTTCGCCACCCGATAAGGTCATACCGCCACCTGAACGTCTGTAATACGGTAAATCTTGTTTTACTATTTGCAAAACTTCATCAACTGTCACATCACGGCCGATGGTTTTTTCTTTGCCGTTTTGCATCATAGTTTCAATTTCATAGTTTTGCGATTCAGGATTACAACACCATTTACAACGCAGTGCACAGCCCTTAAAGAATACTATAGTTCTTATTCCGGGACCGTCATGCACAGAGAACTTCTGAATATCGAAAATTCTGCCCGATATACCTAAAAAATCAGACATCGTTATCAGAATCCTCCTTGTTCGGTTCTGTTTATAATATCATCTTGTAGTGTTTTAGAAAGGGTTGTAAACAATGCGCTATAGCCTGCAACACGAACTACAAGGTTTTTGTAGTTTTCGGGGTGTAGCTGTGCATCACGCAAGGTTTCACGACTTACAACGTTAAATTGCATATGCATTCCCTTTTGGTCAAAGAAGGCACGTATAAGTGCTATAAAGCCCTCAATACCCGATGCGCCTTTAAGAGCGGAAGGATGGAATTTCATATTAAACAATGTACCGTTTGAAGCAATACCATGGTCAAGCTTAGCTACCGAGTTAGCAGATGCTGTAGGACCGTTTACGTCACTACCTGCTACCGGTGAAACACCGTCAGCTATAGGTGTGCCGGCAAGTCTGGCATCAGGTGTAGCACCTGTTTGCATACCAAGCGGAACGTTAGCAGAAACGGGGTATAAACCTGCGTGGTATTTACCGCCACGTGGATTACTGTATTTTTCAACAGGTCTTGTATATGTATAGGCAACCTCTCTGCCAAACATATCAACCTCGTCAATATCGTTACCGAATTTTGGTAATGCTTTTATCTTCTCGTAAAGGTCTGCATATAATGCCTTTTTAGCGGCATCAATATTGTTTTCCTTTATTTGATTGTAAATTTCAGTTATCTGAGAATTAGAAACCTCATATCCCTTTAAAGCGATTTCTTTAACAACATCTACTGTAAGAGATTTTGCATAAGCATCGCAATAAGGCTTGCCGAAGTTGTTTCTTAAAGCATCGGCATACTGTTCTAATGTCACAGTTTTGGTTTTGTAAACAAGCTCGTTTACCGCATACAAAGCGTCAGCCACGTTTGCTATGCCAAATCCTTGCGGACCGGTGAAGTTATAAACGGCACCGCCCTCTTGAGCAGATTTGCCCTTGGCTATACAATCATCAACCATAGAAGAAACAAATGGAAGCGGGCAACGCTCCATATGTGCGGAATCAACTGCGTTATCTGCGTTAACCATAAGCTTTACGGCATATTCCATTTGTTCTTTGTAAGCATCAAATAGCTTTTCATAAGTATCAAGCTCTGCAAGAGTGCCTGTTTTTGGACCTACCTGCACGCCTTTATCCATACCGTTAGAGAAAACAAGCTCTAATGTACGGCACATATTAAAGAATGCGGCATCGTGCCAACCATCTGTCTTACCGCCCTTTTGCGGCTCAACACAACCTATAATGCAGTAATCACGTGCATCTTGCAAAGAAAGACCTCTGGAAATTAGTGCAGGGATTATTATTTCATCATTATAATAAGCAGGTAAGCCTATACCGGTTTTGGTAAGCTCTGCGGCTTTTACAAGTAAATCGTGCGGTGTACCGTTCCAAACACGCATTGAAAGTGATGGCTGTGGTAGATTAACGTGCATAGATGCTGAAATACACATATAAGATAAATCGTTAGTAGCATCCATACCGTCACTATTCTGACCGCCAACAATAAGGTTTTGGAACATACTGTAGCCGGCAAATCCCTCTGCAGAGGCGGCATCACGTGCTTTATTAAGACTGTTGAGTTTTACCCATACACAGTCAACAAGCTCTTGCGCCTGTTCACGTGTAATAACGCCGTTTTCAATATCCTTAATATAATAAGGATACATATATTGGTCAAATCTACCGGGTGAAATAGAATGTCCGCTAGATTCGGTTTGAATAAGCAACTGAACAAACCAGAAAGATTGGCAAGCCTCATAAAAGCTTTCGGCACCGTTTGCGGGAACCTTGGCGCATATTTCGGCAATTTTAAGCAATTCTTCACGGCGTTTAGCATCAGAACAGGTGTCAGCCATTTTACGAGCAGCTTTAGAATAACGCTTTGCAAATATAATTGCCGCTTCACAGCTTTCCATTACAGAGGTAAGGAAGTAGTAGCGAGTATTATAATCGCTATCGTAAATATTGCATTTAGCACGCTCAGATTCGGCATATTTATAAATGCCTTTAAAACCTATTTTAAGCACTTTGGCATAATCAACACTTACATGACCTATACCATTATAGAAGTAGTTACCAACGGTAAATATGTTGTGTTCTATAGCGGTAAGTGTTTCAGGAGCCATATAAGAGGTGGCAAGTTCGCTTGTTGTTCTGCCTTGCCAGTATTTATGTACTTCTTTAAGCTTATCGGCTGTTTCTTTTGAAATATAGAATGGGTCAGCACTACGGTTGGCAATAGTATCAAACTCATCCTCAAGCCATTTATTAGAAAACTCGGGGAAGGTTTGGCAACCACGTCTTGTAGCACAGTTGCCGCCAACTATAAGCTCATTATCGTAAATAACAACCGGAAGCTTTTCAGCCATAGCCTTAAAAGCTTTCGATTTTCTTATATATAAAGGTAATCCTTCGGTAGTTTTAAAGCTTTCTGTAAGTATTTCGGCACGTGCAGATTCAATAGTGGGTGTGCCTGAATACAAATCTTCTATAAGCTTACCGATACGTTCGGATTTAGGGATTTCAGCAGTATAAACCTTTTTCATACCTATACCTCCTATTTTGCTACTCTTATCATACATCAAAAAACAAAAAAAGTCAACACTTTTTCAAACAAAAACACAGAAAAAATAACAAAAAACAAAAGAAGTTACCAACAAAACAAGGATGATATTGGAATTTTTCTTTGTTTTTGTTGCAAAAACCCAAATTTATCTATGTAAAATAGAGAAAAAAGAAAGACTTTTTTATTGCACTACAAAAAAAGATGTTTTTTGGTATAAAAAACCGCCCTCAAATGAGAGCGGAATATATATTATATGTGTGTATTAAAATTAATGATTATAAACCTAATTCTGTGAAAGTGAATTTTGCAAGATAATGTTGTTTCATATTTTCGTACGATACGTAAAGCATATTTTCATCCATGTCAGCAAATGCGTGCGGATAGAAAAAGTTTGCATTTTCTTCTTCAATATATCTTATATGCTTGAAGTTTTTGCCGTCTTCGCTTACTGAAATTTCAAGATGCGTTCTTCCGCTTGCTATAGCGTTGTTAAGCATAATAATCTTTCCGTTAAGCTTAAGGCAACTAATTTTAGCGTCCGAATGCGGAATATTGCTTTTTATAGGTTCACTCCAGGTTCTACCGTAATCAAAGCTTTCGGTGTAATAAATAAAGCCCGAATCATTTCGCAGATACATTATAATATGTCCGTTTTCAAGTTCAACAGCATTGGGTTCCCAAAAAAATGTACCCTCTAATGTAATGCAACCATATCTTTGCCAATGCTTTTCGCCTTTTGGTAAAATACCTACACCGCTTATAAAAATGGTATCAACTTCATCTTTAATAGACCAATCAAAACCTTTTACTGCGCTTTGCCAATAAAGCGGGAATAGAACATCACCGTTTGAAAGGGTAATGCCCTGACGTATTGAGCAACCGTTAATACTACCTAAAAAGCTTTTCGGTGTGCTCCAGGTTTTGCCGTTGTCACGGGTTTCAGACCAATGGGTTGTAAGCTCCAAGTATATACAATCCGCATTATATGTATGAACAGCGGCTATTGGATATTCAAATTCTGTAAAGATTTCTGTACACCAAACACCACGTGCATTATGTGAAAAAAGCTTTTCGGGTTCGCTCCAGGTTTTGCCGTCATCAAAGCTGCGGGAAATGGCAACAAAATTATCGTTTAAAGGCTCTGTTTTGCCACATAAAAAGGTGCAGATAATACTGCCGTCTTTCATTTTTCTGATAACGGGTTCACGAGCCTGCGTTTCAAATTGAGCTATTAAATATTTCTCCATAGCCGTACCTCCCAAAATTGATTTTCGAGGTTATTATATTAAAAAGAAATATTATTGTCAAGCAGTAAATTTAATAGAAAGTTTTATATTGATTTTGCAGGCTTTAAGTGTTAAAATGTGTTTGTAGTATTATGAATGGGTGATACATGTGATAAAAGCTTTACAAATTCAATATAACTGTATTTTTGAAAAGATGCTTCAAACTGCTAAAAAAGCGGGGTATACGCATATCTCTATAGGCTTTGGTGATGTTATAGATGAATTGAGTGATGAAAATTATAGCAAAACTTTAGCAGATATTGAGCAAAAGCTTGAAAAATACGGTATTATTTGTATTCAAACACATTTGCCTTATTACAGCTTGTTACTTTCGTCAGATAATGTTGATGATAAAACAGAATCCGCTATTAAAAACTGCATACGTTTAAGCGGAAAGCTTGGTGCTGAGTGGGTGGTTATGCATCCTCGCTCGGGTATTGATTTTGATAAAAAGCAATCTTTACAGGATAATATACGTGATATTACAAATTATCTTCCTGTAGCAAGAGAGGCAAATATAATACTTGCGGTTGAAAATCTGCCCGTATTTCCCGGTTGGGCAACAGGTTATCATTATAGTTCCGATTATAAAGATTTGTGTGAGCTTCACGATTATTTTAATAATGACCCTAATTTGTGTGTGTGTTGGGATTTTGGTCATGCGGGGCTTACAAAAGGATTAGACCATTTAGAAGCTTTGAATTATGTGGGTAACAGAATTAAATGCGTTCATATGCATGATAATTTTGAGTTAGAAGATGATCATTTTGTTCCTTTTTTAGGTAACAACAATTGGCAAGAGCTTATACCGGCACTTATGGCAGGCGGTTATAAGGGTGCATTCACCCTTGAAATTCGGTATTTTGATAACGAAGGCTTGCAGAATTTCTTAAATTACAGCTATGAAAATATATGTATACTTGAAAAAATAGCAGAAAGTATATAGTTTGTTTTTAAATTATAATGCGGATATAAATACGGAGGAATATCATTATGGCTATTAAATCTGATTGGCATATACATACAAAATGCAGCTGTGACAGCGCATGTATGGAATTTGAAACTTTGATTGCTGATGCAAAGAAATACGGTATAACCGATTTTGGTGTGTCTGACCATTACCACACAAGAATACAGGAAGCTGATATTGCCGCTTCACGTAAGGAATTTGAAATGGCATTAGAGAAACATCCTGAGCTTAAAGGACATTTTCATTTTGGCATAGAGGCTACACCCGTTTCACAATGGGAGGTAGAAAAAATCGCCAGAGGCGAGTATGAAGAATTGCCGGTATATGGTTTTCGCCATGGCGGACCTGCGTTTGCACCCGTTATTCTTGATTTTGATGATGAGTTTATCGAAAAATATAAAATAGAGTATATAGTTACAGGTATGCATTGGCCAATGTATTGCCCAACAGACCAGCAATCTTTATTTAAGGAATATCACAGACAGTATATGTTTGCGGCAACTCACCCATATACAGATATACTTGCTCATTATACCTGGTATGATACAGGAATTTTCCCCGGTGTTGAAAATCCATTTCTTGATTTTACTAAAATACCTCAAAGTATGTTAAGCGAGCTTAGACAAGCTGTTATAGAAAACAATGTGGCATTAGAAGTTAACGGAAGCTTTGCGTTTGGTGAAAACCTGCCTAAAACCTTTATTGATGAATATCACGGTTGGTTGGGCGATATGCAAAGGTCAGGCGTTGTGCTTTCTTTCGGTTGCGATTGCCATTATAAAGATTTAAGCAAAGCAGAATATGATAAAAGAGATGAATTATATAAGCATTATGGAATAGATACAGATAAATTTTTCAGTTTGTAATAATTAAAATTAAAGCACAGTAGAGTAGCTTAAAGCTTACTTTACTGTGCTTTTTTTATGAATGGATTTTTTGAAAATGGTTATGCTGAAACATAAATATGAATATATTATGAATATATACTTGTACTTAGAGCGGTTTTGTGATAAAATTATCTATATATGTCGAAAAATGTAGTTTTAGGAGTTCGAAATGAAAAAAAATAAAAAGAGGTGGATGAGGTTTCGCCATCGTGTAGTTCGAAATGTGGCTTTTTGGGCATTGTATCCGTATACTGTTTTGAAGTATAGGATAAAAATTGACCGATTTAAGCAACAGGGCAAAAGACCTTATTTGATATTGCTTAACCATCAAACAACCTTTGATCAATTTTTTGTTGGTATATCCTTTAAGGGACCGGTGTATTATCTCGCTACAGAAGATATATTCTCGCTTGGTTGGATATCCTCAGTTTTACGTTGGGTTATAGCTCCTATTCCGATTAAAAAGCAGACTACTGATGCTGCGGCAGTTATGAACTG
>JAZREW010000196.1:0-40662 GCA_045661005.1 Acutalibacteraceae bacterium
AAAAAATAGAAGATGTTGCGGGTCAGCGTCAGCTATTGGCACAAGGGAAGGTTTTACGCAAGATTATAGAATCGGGCAGTATTCCCAACCTTATATTCTACGGACCCTCGGGCGTTGGCAAAACTACGGTTGCTAATATTATAGCCGAAAATTGCGGAAAAAAGCTTTATCATCTTAATGCTACAACCGCCTCTACTGCTGACATTAAAGAAATTATAAACAGTATTGGCATGATTGACAGTAGTGACGGGATTTTGCTTTATCTGGACGAAATTCAGTATTTCAACAAAAAGCAACAACAGATTTTGCTTTCTTACATAGAGAACGGTGATATAACCCTTATCGCATCTACTACCGAAAACCCATATTTTTACGTGTACAACGCAATTTTGAGCCGTTCCTCGGTGTTCGAGTTTAAATCGCTTAATGCAGAGGATATTGCTGCGGTTTTAGAGCGTGCTATTGGTATTTTAAGTGATGAAAAGGCTAAAAAAATAGAGTTATCACCCGATTGTATTAAAAAAATAGCTACTGCTGCTGCGGGGGATGTGCGCCGCTCGCTTAATATGCTTGAGCTTTGCATACTTACTGCCGAAGATGGCGAAAATATAGTTGTTGCAGAGGATACGGTAGAGCAGATACTGTCTTCTAATGCGGTGAGGTATGACCGTGAGGGCGATGAGCATTACGATATAATTTCAGCTTACCAAAAATCTATGCGTGGTTCTGACCCCGATGCCGCAATTTATTATTTGGGTAGACTTTTGGCGGCGGGAGACCTGCCTAGCGCTTGCAGACGACTGCTTGTTTGCGCTAATGAGGATGTAGGGCTTGCGTATCCGCAGATAATACCGATTGTAAAGGCGGCGGTAGATACTGCTATGATGGTTGGCTTGCCCGAAGCTCGTTTGCCGCTTGCAAATGCGGTTATACTTGTGGCAAATGCGCCAAAATCGGTAAGTGCACACGATGCAATTAATGCCGCAATGCGTGATATAGAAATGGGAATAGGCGGCGATGTGCCACGTCAGTTGCAGAACAAGCATTTTGACGGTGAGGATGCAGTTGTTAAAGGTCAACACTATAAATATCCGCACGACTATCCTATGCATTATGTAAACCAACAATATTTGCCTGATGCAATTAAAAACAAAACATATTATAAATACGGTGATAACAAAACCGAGCAAAAATTTAGTGAGTATTGGAAAAGCATAAAGAAAAAATAATATTTTGGTGGTATAAAAATGAAAACTTTTGAAGTGCCTCAAAAAACTCTGTTGCTATGGCAAATAAGAGGGGCGGCTATTGGATTACTGTTTTTTGTTTTATGTGCCTTTTTGGCTATGTCTCGTTCGTTTTTGTTGCTTGCAACCATAAGCATAGTGTTTTTTGTAGGCGTCTTTGATTTTTGGTATTTACCCAGATTTTTCAAAACCTGCAAAATACGTTATGTAAACCAATCAGTTTTAATTAATTACGGTGTCTTTTTAAAGAGCACCCATATACTTCCTTTTTCTAAGCTTATACACACAAAAACAATAACCACGCCTCTTTCTTCGGCGTTTTCGTTGATGGCTGTAGGGCTTAAGGCGGCTAGAAGTAGAATTTATGTGCCCGAATTAACCAAAGAGGATGCTATTCTTCTTATTTCCTACTTAACGGAGGAAAGCAACAAATGAAAAAGGTGTATAAAGCGCATCCGCTTGCTATTTTCAGCACAGTAAAGCCTTTTTTACTCATATTTATCCTTCCGGTTGTAAAAGCAGCGATACAATATGTTATTAAAGGCCGTGTAACAGACGTTCTTGGTATAGAAATTGCCTTTTTCTTATTAGTAACGGTTCTTGCAATAATCAAGTGGCTTTACTTCACTTTAATTATTGAAAATGACACAATTACTGTAAAAAGCGGTTTCTTCTTGCGCCAAACGGCTCAAATTAAGTTTTCGCATCTTTCCTCTGTGCAGGTTAAGCGAAATCCTTTAGACTGGGTGTGCGGTGCGGTTACCTACCGAATTAATACCGAGGCTGGTTCCAGAAGAAAGTCTGATTTTGAATTCAAACTCAGTATGAAAAGCAGTAAGGATATATATAATCTTATATACAAAGATGTAGATGTGATTCAGGTTGAGTATTCACCTATAAAAGTGGCTGTGATGGCGGCTACTACTTCTTCTGCAACTATGGGACTTTTAATTGGTGTGCCTATAATTAACCGAGCGGGCGATCTTTTAGGCGTGGCGCTTAACGAAATGCTGTTTGACGAGATTAATAACGTTTCAAGCAAGGTTGAAACCTATTTTCCGCCAATTGTTAATACAATTACTTTAGTATTCTTACTATCATATATCGTTTCCTTTGTTTATACGCTTATGAAGTATATGAATTTTAAGCTTTTGTTTGGAAAAAACAGTTTAGAAGTCAGAACGGGCGTTTTTGTACGAACCTCTACTGTATTCAAGAAAAACAGCATAAATAATGTAAAAATAGAGCAAACACCGCTAATGCATTTGTTCAAAAGGTTTGCAATGAAGGTAAGTGTTGGCGGGTTTGGTGAGAAAAAGGCGGTATCGCAGGTGATTATGCCGTCCGGTAAATGGAGCGAAACAAAAGAAGAATTATACAAGTATTTTCCGTTTCTTGCCGCAAGAGGCAAAGGAATTTCTTCGAAACGCACTAACGATACAAGGAACAGGTTTTTGTTCTGGCCTTTGGTTTATTTAATAATTACGCTTACGTTATCGTCTGTACTGATGTTGAAGTTCTTTGAATTTGCTAAGCTTATATTGTTTTTAACAATAGTTATAATGTTCGTTATTTTCTATTATGCATATATTAATCTTCATGTGTACAGGTATGGCAAGCTTAGCCTTGGCGAAAACGTGTATGCACGAAGCACAAAAAGGCTTAACACGTATTCGTTGTACTGTCCAAGAGAAAATGTTGGACAAATTAGAATCACAAGATTTGGTCTTGATTTCAAAAAGAACACCTGTAGTGTAAAGCTTACTGTGTGTAGCGAGGGTGCAGACAGCACATATATGAGATTTTTAGAATACGATGAGCTGGTAAACGAAATAGAGACTAGTTTTAATATAAAGGTATAATTCTACCGATATTGCACAAAATAGGTATGTTTCACGTGAAACATACCTATTTTTTTGAAGGGACTTGTGTTATGGATTTGTTTTTAGCCTGTGTGAAAGCTTTTTTGGTTGGCGGAGCGATTTGTACAGTTGGTCAGTTGTTGATTGACTATACCAAGCTTACGCCCGCAAGAATCCTTGTTTCTTTTGTGGTTTCTGGTGTGTTGCTTACCGCAATAGGTGTTTACGAGCCAATAGTTGAATTTGCAGGAGCAGGCGCTACGGTTCCACTTACAGGGTTTGGATACAGTCTTGCGAAAGGTGTACAAGAGTCGGTAATGCAATTTGGATTACTCGGCGCTTTGAGCGGCGGACTTACTGCGACTGCGGCAGGGATAACTGCATCGGTGCTATTTGGTTTTATAATGGCGTTGATATTTAAATCGGGCGATAAAACTTAAATTTTCAATAAAAAACCTATTCAGACGCTCGAAAGAGCGTCTTTGTTATTTTTATACTATAAATTTTACAAAAAATGGTTTATATTTATTCTTTACATTTTGAGTGTTAAAGGATATAATAAAAACTACAAACTAAAAACAAAATGTTTCACGTGAAACATTCGCAGCAGGAGGCTGTATATATGGGCAAAATTATATCCATTGTTAATCAAAAGGGTGGTGTTGGCAAAACCACAACGGCAGTAAATCTGGCGGCGGCAATTGGTATAGCAGGCAAAAAAGTGCTTTTGGTTGATGCCGACCCGCAAGGAAATACCACTAGCGGATATGGAATTAACAAAAAGGAATCGCAAAAAACATCATACGAGCTATTAATTGGTAAGCTTTCAGCTGATAATGCAACCGTAAAGACAGATTATAAAAATGTTGATGTGGTGCCGTCTTCAATTAATCTAGCGGCGGCAGAGGTTGATTTAATAGAAATTGACCGCAGAGAGTCGCAACTAAAAATGGCTCTTTCTACTGTAAGGGAAAGATATGACTACATATTTATAGATTGTCCGCCATCGTTAGGACTAATAACAATTAATGCGCTTAATGCAAGCGATACCGTGCTTGTACCAATTCAATGTGAATATTACGCATTAGAGGGTCTTTCACAGCTAATGGCAACGGTTCGCCAGGTGAAAAGGTTGTATAATCCTACATTAGAGATTGAGGGAATAGTTCTTACAATGTTTGACGGTAGACTTAACCTTACACAGCAGGTGGTAGGCGAAATCAAAAAATATTTTGCCAACAAGCTATATAAAAATGTTATACCACGTGCGGTTCGTCTTTCTGAGGCGCCAAGCTATGGTATGCCTATACAGTATTACGATAAGCGCTCAAAAGGTGCGGCTGCATATAACGATTTAGCCAAAGAATTTTTAAAGAAGAATAGGAGAGGTTAGTATGGCTACAAAAAAGGGTGGTCTTGGCAGAGGTCTTGACGCTTTGTTTAATGAAAATTCAACCGAAAACGGCGGTGCCGTTATTGTTAATATAAATGAGATTGAACCTAACCGCAATCAGCCCAGAAAGGACTTTGATGAGGGCGCACTTACAGAGCTTTCAGATAGCATTGCAAAACACGGTCTTATACAACCTATTGTGGTTAAGCCGACTTTAGATGGCACATATATGATTATTGCGGGTGAACGCCGTTGGCGAGCTTGCCGTATTGCCGGTCTTACCGAGGTGCCTGTAATGATAAAGGATACCGATGACCGTGCAGTAATGGAATTAGCGCTTATAGAAAATTTACAACGTGAAGACCTTAATGCAGTTGAAGAGGCTTTAGGCTATAAGGCCTTAATAGAAGAGTTTGATTTGACACAGGAAGAGGTTGCTAACAGAATGGGCAAATCAAGAAGCGCCGTTACAAATGCACTTCGCCTGTTAGGTCTTAACGAGGCAGAGCTTGAGGCTCTGCGCAGAGGTAACATATCAGCCGGTCATGCAAGAGCTTTGCTTTCTTGCGATAATTTAGAGCTGAGACAAAAGATGTTACTTGCCGCAGTTGAGGGTGCATCTGTACGTGAGCTTGAAAAAATGGCGGCGCTTTCTAAAAAGAATCCAACAGAAAAAAAAGAAAAGGAAAAGAAACCTAATTTTTATAACGAAGTAGAGCTTTCGCTAAAAAATGAAATGCACAGAAAGGTTTACATAAAACCAACAGGGAAAGGTAAAGGCACGCTTACAATAGAATTCTACAGCGATAAAGAGCTGGCAGAGTTTGCAAAGAAGCTTGCCGACTGAATATATGACGAAACGGTTAAAAAAAATTATACCTACCCGACATTTTCGCAGAAGACCGCCTCCAAGTACAATATAAGGTTTACATAATACTAAAATATTGTACAAGGAGAAAAATTTATGTTGTATTATTTTCTTTCTATAGCGGCTCTGCTTTGTTGGAGCGGATCAGATCTGTTCTCTAAGATGGGAACAAGAGAAAAGGACAAAAACAGCCATTGGAAAGTGGTTTTTGCCGTAGGTTTAATAATGGGTATACATTTCTTTATTACCCTTTTAGGTGGTGCTATAATTGATAGCACCGTAGGTGTTGACGGTGTTCCAAAGGTGGTTGCAAGTCTTTTATATACCGATTTTAAATTAATAGATTTTGTGAATTATCTTCCTATATCGTTCCTTTACATACTCGCCATGGTTTTGGGGTATATAGGTTTGCGTTATATTGAACTTTCAATTTCATCGCCAATTTGTAATTCATCGGGCGCATTAGCATTTCTTTTGTGTGTAGTTTTCGGCATTTTCTCGGTTGAGGACATTACCGTTACCACCATTGTAGGTATTGTAATGATAACCGTTGGTATTGTGGCATTAGGCTTTGTAGAGCAAAGGGAAGATGAAGAGGTAAGACAGGCAAGACAAGAAAGGGCAAACCGTAAATATGCAAAAAGCATCCTTGCGTTTTTGTTACCTATTTCTTATCTTATTATAGATGCTTTAGGTACTGTGGGCGATGAGTTAATCTTTGCTAAAACCGATATTACCGACTATGCCGCAAACTCAGCTTTTGAGCTTACATTCTTTGTATTAGCGGTATTTGCATTTATCTGGCTTAAATTTGTTAAAAAGGATGTTATATTTAAGGGTAACAAGCATCTTTTCTATGGCGGTTTTTGCGAAACAGTTGGTCAGATATTCTATATGGCCGTTATGTTTAGCGATTTTTCTGCCGGAATGGTAATTATATCAGCTTATTGTGCAATTTCTGTGCTTTGGAGCAGAATTTTCTTAAAAGAGAAGATGTCCTGGAAACATTACGCCGCAATTGCACTTGCTATTGCAGGTATTGTAATATTGGGATAATTCTTTTAAGCTGATTTAGTATTTTAATATTGTAAAAGAAAACCCCGAAAGGCTACTGAAAAGTAACTTTTCGGGGTAAATTTTTAAAATGATTGTAAATACATATATAAAAATCTATTTTGCTTTGGTTTCGCAGTAAAGGCAACGGTAAACCCTGTTTTCTTTATCTGCAAGCTTGAATATTTGCGGTAATTCTTGCTCGGTAACAGAAATGCAACGTGGATTTTTACAAACAAGCACATTTGTTAGTTGTTCGGGTAAATCTATAGATTTTTTCTCTACATTTTTACCGTCTTTTATAATATTAACGGTAATATCAGGGTCAACATAACCTATAATGTCTGTATTAAGTTCGATTGGAGCATCGATTTTAATAATATCCTTTTTGCCCATTTTACTGCTTGGCGCATTGCGAATAAGCGCAACCGAACAATCTAACTTATCAAGTCCCAATAATTCATAAATCTTCATGCCCTTGCCGGCGGTAATATGGTCAAGCACTATGCCTGTTTTAATTTCATCAACTGTCATTATTCTACCTCCAAAAGCTTTAGAATTAAAGCCATTCGCATAAATTTACCGTTAAGTACCTGCTTAAAGTAGCAAGCACGGGGGTCGTTATCAATAGCAACGCTAATTTCGTTAACTCTTGGTAGCGGATGAAGTATTGATAAATCTGATTTTGCAAATTCAAGCTTTTCGGGGGTTAAAATATAACTGTCTTTAAGTCTTAAATAGTCTTCCTCGTTAAAGAAACGCTCACGTTGTACACGTGTCATATAAAGAATATCAAGCTCGGGCATAACCGCCTCTAAATCGGTGGTTTCTACGTATTCAATACCCTCTTTAACAAGGTTTTCTTTAACATAGTCGGGCAATTTGAGCTCAGAGGGGGAAATAAACACAAATTTTATGCCTTTGTAACGCTTTAGTGCTGCTATAAGCGAGTGTACGGTTCTGCCGAATTTAAGGTCGCCGCAAAGTCCAACGGTAAGGTTTTCAAAACGTCCCTTTTCACGATGAATAGTAAGCAGGTCTGCTAATGTTTGCGTTGGGTGGTTATGACCACCATCACCCGCATTAATAACAGGTACGCTTGCATTCATAGCCGCAACAAGCGGTGCACCCTCTTTTGGGTGGCGCATAGCTATAATATCAGCATAACAGCTTACTGTTTTTGCGGTATCAGAAATGCTTTCGCCTTTAGCGGCAGATGAGCTTTGCGCTTCTGAAAATCCAAGAACATTACCGCCAAGCTCGTACATAGCGGCTTCAAAGCTTAGTCTTGTTCTGGTAGATGGCTCGAAAAATAGAGTTGCCAGCTTTTTGCCGGCACATTTGTGAGCGTATTTCTCAGGATTTTCTATAATATCATAAGCTGTTGCAATAAGCTCTTCAAGCTCTTCTAAAGAAAGCTCTAAAATATCAATTAAACTTCTCATATACGAAATTCCTTCTGTTTAATTTAAATAATTACGCATTACGCATTGCGAATTGCGAATTACTCTTTTGCGCCGTTAATTTCAAGATATGCCTTAATTCTGTCAACATTCTCTTTGTTTTCAGGTTTTTCTTCTAAGTATTCAATAATATCGTAAACGTCTACTACAGAATATACGGGGAATCCAAACTCCTCGCCAACCTCAGCCATAGCGCTCTTTTCGGTTTTGCCCTTTTCTTTACGGTCTACCATAACAAAAGTAGCGGCAACCTTGGTGCCTTTAAGACTTGAAAGGATTTCCATACTTTCACGAATTGCGGTACCTGCTGTGATAACGTCCTCAACAATAACGATTTCTTCGTTCTCTTGGGGCTTGTAGCCTACAAAAACGCCGCCTTCGCCGTGGTCTTTTTCTTCCTTTCTGTTAAAGAAGAATGGAACGTCAAGTCCGTTTTTAGCCAATGCTACTGCTACAGATACAGCAATCGGAATACCCTTATAAGCCGGTCCGTAAAGAACGGTCTTTTTATTGCCAACCTTTTCAAAATAAGCCTTTGCATAAAATTCGCCAAGCTTGCAAATCTGCTCGCCCGTCTTTATATCACCGGCATTGATGAAATAAGGGATTTTTCTACCGGATTTAGCGGTAAAATCGCCAAACTTTAAAACGCCTGCACTCTCTAAAAACTGTATAAATTCTCTTTTATAACTTTCCATATTAATTCTCCTCTTAAATACAAATTACGCATTGCGCATTGGTTTTAGCCTATAAACTCTGCACAGCAACGCTCGTATGCGGCAACGGGGTCTTCTGCTGCGGTGATTGGTCTGCCTACAACAATGTAGTCACTGCCAATTTCTTTTGCGGCGGCTGGTGTCATAACACGCTTTTGGTCGCCAATATCACCGTCGGCAAAACGAACGCCTGGTGTAACTGTTAAAAATTCCTTGCCGCAGGTGTTGTGAACCTTTTCGGCCTCTAACGGTGAACAAACTACACCGTCAAGTCCTGCTTTTGCGGCATTAGATGCATAGTGCATAACAACCTTGTCAATAGGCTCTTTAATAAGAAGGTCGTTTTCCATACGCTCTTGGTCGGTAGAAGTAAGCTGAGTAACTGCTATAAGTAAAGGTCTTGTACCGTCAGGACGGGTTAAACCCTCTAAGGCACCCTCCATCATAGAAATTGTGCCGGCGGCGTGAAGATTGGTCATATCAACATCAAGGCGAGACAAAACAGCCATTGATTTCTTAACTGTGTTAGGAATATCATGAAGCTTTAAATCCAAAAAGATTTTATGACCTCTAGCCTTAATTTCTCTCACAATTTCAGGACCCTCTGCATAAAAAAGCTCCATACCAATTTTAACAAAAGGTTTTCTGCCTGTAAACTTATCTAAAAATGTGAAAACCTGTTCTTTGCTTGCAAAATCGCAAGCTATAATAACGTCCTTACCCATTGTGTGCTCCTCCTATTATATCTGTTAAATTATTAATTTTGTATTTTTCCATTACACGTGGTAAATCTTCGATTATATTTTTGCAAGCATAAGGCTCAACTAAGTTAGCCGCACCAACCTGCACGGCAGTAGCGCCTGCAAGCATCATTTCAATAACATCTTCAGCAGTATAAATGCCACCCATACCAATTATAGGGATTTTAACTGCTTGGAAAACCTGATAAACCATTCTAAGTGCAACAGGCTTTATTGCAGGGCCTGAAAAACCACCCATTTTGTTAGCAAGAATGGGTTTTTTGGTTTTTAAATCTATTCTCATGCCCAAAAGAGTATTAATGAGACTTAAACCGTCAGCACCCTCAGCCTCGCAAGCTTTTGCGATTTCGGTAATATCTGTAACATTAGGTGAAAGCTTAATGTAAACGGGTTTGTTAGTAACCTTTTTAACCGCCTTTGTAACAGCCGCTGCATTTTCTGCACTTGTGCCGAAAGCCAAGCCGCCACCGTGTACGTTAGGGCAGGAAATATTAACCTCGAACCAGCCTATTTGATCTTCATCATTCAGCTTTTCACAGGTGTATGCATAATCTTCAACACAAAAACCGCTTACATTAGCCATAACAGGCTTGTTAAATACTTGTTTAAGCTTTGGCAATTCTTCGGTTATTACCATATCAACACCTGGGTTCTGCAAACCTACAGAATTTAGCATACCGCTCGGCGTTTCTGCAATTCGGGGTGTAGGATTACCAAAACGAGCATCCTTAGTAGTACCTTTAAAGGAAAATGTACCAAGCATATTAATATCGTAAAGCTCGGCAAATTCATAACCAAAGCCAAATGAACCGCTTGCAGGAATAATAGGATTATCAAGCTCTATTCCGCTTAAAATCACTTTAGTGTTTACCATATTACTTCCTCCCTATCAAGCACAGGACCATCTTTGCAGATACGCTTGTTGCCGTACTTTGTTTTACAACTGCAACCCATACAAGCACCAAATCCGCAACCCATACGTTCCTCAAAGCTATACTGACCGCTTGTGTAAACTGTGGCTTCAATAGCCTTGAACATAGCTTCGGGTCCGCAGGTGTAGAAATATGTGTATTTTTTGTTTTCCATTGCATTAGTAACGTAGCCTTTTACACCGTATGAGCCATCTACGGTAGTTACAGTAACATTGGCTCCCAGCGCCCTGAATTCATTTTCGTAAAAAATTTCGCTTGCGGTATTAAAGCCTAAAATTACCGAAACCTCTTTGCCTTCGTTTATAAGTTCACGGCAAAGCTTGTAAAGTGGGGGTATTCCTACGCCACCGCCTATAAGTAATGGTAATTTGCCGCCCTTTACGGTATCAAAGCCATTGCCAAGGCCTACAAGTAAATCAAATTCGTCGCCTTTTTCGGCAGTGCTTAAAACTTCTGTACCTTCGCCTACAACCTTATAAATTACAGTTATAGAATCATGGTCAAAATCGCAAACAGAAATAGGACGTCTCAAGAAAAGACCGTCTATTTTAAAGTTAACAAACTGTCCCGGAGCGGTAAGGGCAGAGGTATCGCCCAAAAGCACCATTTCAAAAACGCCGGGTGCTATTTGACAGTTAGAGTCTACAGTATAAATTCCTTGTGTCATTTTTCTCTCCATATTTTCTTGGGAGGGTGTAAAACCCTCCCCTAAGATATTTTGGTTTAATTTTTATGCGTCAATAGTAGAAATTGTAATAGTGGTTTCCTCTAAAACATCAAGTAAAACCTTTACAGTATCAAGTGCGGTAAAGATTGTAACATTGTTTTCGGTAGCAAGGCGGCGGATTTCATAACCATCGGTCATAGTGCCTGCCGCATTAATGTCTCTTGTGTTTATAACATAAGCAATGTGACCTTGACGTAATGCCTCAGGAATTTCTTCGCTATCTTCACCGATTTTGCTAAGCACGTGAGTGCGAATACCGTTTGCTTTAAGGAATTCTGCGGTGCCTTCAGTAGCTTCAATGTTAAAGCCTAAGCTATAGAAACGGCGAATAAGCGGTAAAGCCTCTTCCTTATCGCAATCGGCAATAGTTGCGAAAACAGTGCCGTAGTTTTGTAGCTTCATACCGCTAGCCTGTAAAGCCTTGTAAAGCGCACGGTTAAGCTTATCGTCATAACCTATAGCTTCACCGGTAGATTTCATTTCGGGTGAGAGGTATGCATCAAGTCCTCTTATTTTATTGAAAGAGAATACCGGAACCTTAACGTAGTAGCGGTTTTTCTCATCAGGATAAATATCAAATATGCCCTGCTCTTTTAATGATTTGCCAAGAATTACCTCGGTAGCAATATCTGCAAGGCTGTAGCCTGTAGCTTTTGAAAGGAACGGTACAGTTCTTGAAGAACGTGGGTTTACTTCGATGATAAATACATTATCGTCCTTATCAACAATGAACTGAATGTTGTAAAGACCAACAATGCCAATGCCAAGACCTAATTTTTTAGCATACTGCAGGATAGTACCCTTAACCTTGTCAGAAATACTGAATGTTGGATAAACGCTTATACTGTCACCCGAGTGGATACCTGTACGCTCAACAACCTCCATAATGCCGGGTACAAATACGTCTCTACCGTCACAAATAGCGTCAACCTCAACCTCTTTACCGGAAATGTATTTATCAACAAGAACGGGCTTGTCTTCATCAATTTCAACGGCGGTTTTAAGGTAATGTCTAAGCTGAGCTTCGTCGGCAACTATCTGCATAGCACGTCCGCCAAGAACGAATGAAGGACGAACAAGTACAGGATAACCGATTTCAGCGGCAGCGTTTATACCGTCTTCAATCTTAGTAACAGCTTTGCCCTTTGGCTGTGGAATGTTAAGCTCACGCAAAATCTTTTCAAAGCTATCACGGTTTTCAGCACGCTCGATAGCGGCACAATCAGTACCGATAATCTCAACACCACGCTTCATAAGCGGGTCGGCTAGGTTTATAGCGGTTTGACCGCCAAGAGAAGCTATAACACCTTCGGGTTGCTCAAAGTCAATAATGTTCATAACATCTTCTGGTGTTAGCGGTTCAAAGTAAAGCTTGTCAGAACAGGTATAGTCAGTAGAAACGGTTTCGGGGTTGTTGTTTATAATAATAGCCTCGTAGCCTGAATCTTTAATGGTTGTTACGGCGTGAACGGTAGAATAGTCAAACTCTACACCCTGACCTATACGGATAGGACCGGCACCCAAAACAACTACCTTTTTCTTGTTTGTGAGAACAGATGTGTTGTCACCTGTGTATGAAGAATAGAAATAGGGGATATAAGCACCTGTGTGGCAGGTGTCTACCATACGGAATGACGGTAAAAGCTTGTTTTCTTTACGGAATTTGTAAACATCAAGCTCATCGCATTCCCACATTCTTGCAACATATTTATCAGAAAAGCCCATTTGTTTAGCGCTTTTAAGAATTTCAAGGTTATTTGGATTTTCCTTAAGACTTCTTTCCATATCAATAATACGTTTAATAGCCTCAAGGAAAAATGCAGTAATTTTTGTAATGTTGTGAATTTCTTCAACGGTTGCGCCACGGTAGAGCAATTCGGCAATAGCGAAAAGGTTATCGTCTCTAAACTCGCCTATATAATTGCGAAGCTCATCGTCGCTCATATTGTCAAACTTGCTGTGATAAAGGTGGTTAACACCAATTTCAAGTGAACGTGTACCCTTTAAAAGACTTTCTTCAAGGGTTGAGCCTATACCCATAACTTCACCTGTAGCCTTCATCTGTGTACCAAGCACGTTAGAGGCGGTGGTGAACTTATCAAATGGGAAACGTGGTAATTTTGTAATTACATAGTCAAGCTTAGGCTCGAAAGCGGCAGTTGTGTTTGCAATAGAAATATCTTCAAGTGCCATACCAACTGCGATTTTTGCAGTAACACGTGCAATTGGGTATCCGCTAGCCTTAGAAGCTAAGGCAGAAGAACGTGAAACACGTGGATTTACTTCTATAAGATAGTATTCAGAGCTATTTGGGTTTAATGCAAACTGAACGTTACATCCACCCTCAATTTTAAGCTCTTTAATAATCTTAATAGCACTGTCATTAAGCATTTTAAGGTCATGGTGGTTAAGTGTCATAATAGGTGCAACAACTATAGAGTCGCCTGTGTGAACGCCAACGGGGTCAATGTTTTCCATACCGCAAATGGTAATGGCATGGTCGTTAGAGTCACGCATAACCTCAAACTCGATTTCCTTGTAGCCCTTAACGCTTTTTTCAATAAGCACCTGTGAAACGGGTGAAAGCTTAAATGCATTAAGACCAATTTCAACAAGCTCATCTTCGTTATAAGCAAAACCGCCGCCTGTACCGCCTAATGTGAAAGCAGGACGCAATACAACAGGATAACCTATTCTCTCGGCTGCAGCCTTTGCTTCTTCAATGTTGTAGGTTATTTCTGACGGAATAGTAGGCTCGCCTATAGATTCGCAAAGCTCTTTGAAAAGCTCTCTATCCTCAGCACGCTCAATACTTTTACTGTTAGTACCTAAAAGCTCAACGCCGCACTCTTTAAGAATACCTTTTTCTTCAAGCTGCATAGCAAGGTTAAGACCTGTTTGACCGCCAATGCCCGGTACAATAGCATCGGGACGCTCGTAGCGTAAAATTTTAGCTATATATTCAAGAGTGAGCGGTTCCATATAAACCTTATCGGCAATAGTGGTATCGGTCATAATAGTAGCGGGGTTAGAGTTGCAAAGAACAACCTCGTATCCCTCTTCTTTAAGAGCTAAACACGCCTGAGTTCCTGCATAGTCAAACTCTGCGGCCTGACCTATAACTATAGGACCTGAACCTATAATCAAAATCTTCTTTAAATCTGTTCTCTTAGCCATTAATATTTTCCTCCTGAATATTTTTATCTATATAACTTATTTTTTTATTAACAACAGTTAGTTTGCATTCGCCAAAAACCTTGCAGTTTTCAAAAGGTGTAGCTTTACCCATTGAAATAAAGTTTTGCGGGTTAATGGTGTATTCTTTTTCTAAATCAAAAACACAGAAATCATTCTTGAGCTCCAAACCAAAACGTTTTCTGGGGTTTATAGACATAAGCTCTATAAGTTTTTCAAGCGTTATAATTCCCGTTTTAACAAGATGTGTATACATAATTGGAAAAGCAGTTTCTATGCCAACTACGCCCATAAGGCTTTTTTCAAGACCTTTTGATTTTTCCTCGGCAGAGTGAGGGGCATGGTCGGTTGCTATCATATCAATAGTACCGTCTTTAATACCCTCTATCAAAGCCAGACGGTCTTCCTCTGAACGAATTGGCGGGTTCATTTTAAACCTGCCGTTTTCAATTAAGTCAGAATCATTAAAAACAAGGTAGTGGGGAGCGGTTTCACATGTAACATCAACACCACGTTTTTTAGCTTTACGTATAAGCTCAACACTTTCTTTGCAAGAAATGTGGCAAACGTGATATTTACAACCTATTTCTTTAACCAATTTTAAATCACGTTCAATCGGTTTCCATTCGCTTTCGCTACATATACCTTTGTGATTGTTAAGCTTTGCATACTCACCGTCGTGTATATAACCGCCAAACAATAGGCTATTATCCTCACAATGAGCAACTATTATTTTATTGAGCTTTTTAGCCTTAAGCATAGCCTCACGCATAAGTGTTTCTTGTTGCACGCCTCTGCCATCGTCCGAAAAGGCTATGGATTTTTCGGCAAGACCTTCAAAATCTGAAAGTTTTTCGCCCATTTGCCCCACGGTTATAGAAGCATAAGGGTGCACGTTTATAACAGCGTCACGCTCTATTATTGCAAGTTGTTGCTCCAGCGCATCGATATTATCAGGCACAGGTTTTAAATTCGGCATAGAAAAAACATCGCTGTATCCGCCATGTGCTGCTGCCGCTGTTCCTGAAGCTATAGTCTCTTTATATGAAAAGCCCGGCTCTCTTAGATGAACATGTACATCACAAAAAGCCGGAAAAACAAAACAATTATTAAAATTAGAAACAAAAGTGCCGTTAGAAAAAGGAATACCAGAAGGACTATCTATCTCAAAGGAAAAATCGCCCATTTTAAAAGCACTATCAGCATAAACATTTGCATTTTTAAGGGTGAATTTCATATAGCCTCCGCCTTTCGTTTTTTAACTTCTCTTTATCCAATATATTCTATCATACCCCAAATACAATGTCAATATAAAAGAAAGCTTAATTATTATTTTTATTGACATATTATATAATCAAAAGTACAATTAATTTAGTGAATTTTTTTAATAGAGGTAAAAGCAATGCCATTAAGTGAAAGTCCCAAGCATATTTACGAGCCAACGCCGTTGCAATGCGGTCAAGCCGTGCTTGCAATGTTAAGCGATAAATCGGTTGATGAAATAATAAGCATTGTGAACACCGAAAGAGAAACCACCTTAAAGCAAATGTTTTATGCGTTAGAAAAATGCGGTATTTCGTATAACAGTACACGAGTGCCGGTGCAAAAAAAGGAGCAACTGCCCGAAATTTGTTTTTTAAGCTTGCAAACACCGCATTGTTGGCATTGGTCGCTTTATTACAAGGGCACTTTTTATGACCCGGAATACGGTGTGCTTACAGATTTTCCGCCGAGTGACAGAAAATATTATTGGGAAATATTAAGCTAACATTAATTTTTTATTAATTTGAACAAAAGAAACCGAGTATCTACTCAAAAAACTTGATAAATGCAAGTGTGGGTGATATAATGTTTTTGTAATTTGAGGTTTTATATCTAAATTATAATGAAATAGTTTAGTTGAAACAACCGTGTTTCGCCACAAAATCTTTGATTTTGTGACAAATTTTATTTAAAATTTGTCCTATTGCATTGCAATGAGTGTCGTGCAAAATTAAAAATTTTATTTTAATTTTGCCGAATCCACTCTAAAGGTGGCTTAACGAAACGCTTTTTAAGCGTTTCGACTAACTACAATCATTATAATCAGTTGAATTTTTTGAGGTTTGTTTTAATGGAAAAAATTTTTAAAAAGGCAACAGAGTTTTTATCTTATCTGCTCATAATATCTATGGTGTTTATGATTTTTACGGTTCCCGTATATGCAAAATCAGAGCGCAAAATAGATTTCTTTTCTTCTATAGAAATAGCAGAGAATATCAAAAATATGGAAATGAATATGACCTCTGTAATTTATGTGCAGAACGAAAAGGCAGAATGGGAAGAATATCAACGCCTGCACGGAAATGAAAACCGCATTTGGGTTGGTATTGATAAAATGCCGGAAAATTTAAAAAATGCATTTATAGCTATAGAGGATGAGCGTTTCTATAGTCATTCGGGTGTTGACTGGAAGCGTACCTTGGGTGCAGTAGGTAACTACATTTTTAAGTTTGATGATACCGAGTTTGGTGGTTCTACTATAACCCAACAGTTAATTAAAAATGTTACTATGGATAATGGCAGAAACGCTTACCGTAAATTCCGTGAAATTATAAGAGCGTGTCTTATAGAGCTTAATCTTGATAAAACACAGATTTTAGAGGCGTATCTTAACACCATTTCTTTGGGTAACGGTATATGCGGTGTGCAGGTTGCGGCAAACTATTATTTTAATAAAGACGTTGCCGACCTCACTTTAAATGAGTGTGCTTCAATTGCGGCAATCACAAAAAACCCCGTTAAAAATAATCCTGTTACGGGTATGGAAAAAAACGCTGAACGCCGTAACACCGTTCTTAAAAAAATGCTCGACCTTGAAATGATAACCGAGGAAGAGTTCAACAATAATTATAATCAAAAAATTGTGCTTGACGATTCTCAGGAAGACGATTTAGAGGCAGAAATCAACAGCTATTTTGTTGATGCTCTTATTGAGCAGGTTATAGGCGATTTGGCAGAAAAATATCAATGTAGCGATGAAATTGCATCTACTATGCTTTATAACGGCGGTTACAAAATTTATTCTACTGTAAATCCTAAAATTCAGTCTACAATGGAAAGCTATTATCTTAAAAAGGATAAGAACTTTGACCTTTACGGCGAAGATTTATCGGGCAACTGGGTTAATATACAGTCTGCGATGACAATAATGGACTACGAAGGCCATATTGTTGGTATTGTAGGCGGTGTAGGCGAAAAAACCGTAAACCGTGGTCTTAATCGTGCAGTAGGTTCGCCACGTCAGCCCGGTTCTACCATAAAACCAATAAGCGTTTATGCACTAGCAATAGAAAAGGATGTTGTAAATTATACATCTACTGTACTTGATAAGCCTATTGATAATTACTACGGCAACGGTAAAAAGGGTCCGCAAGAATGGTATGGCTACTATAAAGGCAATATGAGTCTTAATTATGCTATAAGAAAATCTGCAAATACCGTTCCTGTGCGATTACTGCAAGAAATGGGCATAGAAGATTCTTATGATTTCCTTAAAAATAAGCTTAACTGTAAATATTTAAACGAAAACGATAAAAACCTTGCGGCGCTGGCTTTGGGCGGTTGTACTTACGGTATTACTACAACAGAATCTGCCTCGGCGTTTGCTATCTTTGGCAACAACGGTGTTTACCATAAGCCTACTACGTATTATAAAATTGAGCGTGTAGGCGGCGAGGTTGTGCTTGATTACGATGAAACAGGCGAACAGGTTTTAACTCCTGCTACTGCAACTATTATGAACCATCTTTTGCAAGAGGTTGTTTACGGTAGCGAGGGTACGGGTAAAACAATTTCAGGCTTTAGCTCTATGAAAGCTTACGCAAAAACAGGTACTTCAAGTGAGGTTAAGGACCTTTGGATGGTTGCAGGCTCGCCCTATTATATAGGTTCTGTTTGGTGCGGTTTTGATAAACAACAAGAAATAAACAGCACAACTATAGCGGCTACAACCTGGCTGAATATAATGAAGACCGTGCACAAAGGCTTAGAAAAGAAAACCTTTACAGATAGTGAAGATGTTTTCAAAAAAGGTGCAGGCTATTATAAAAAGGGAACAACCCCTGAAAATGTTATTTACTCAAGCAGTTCTGAAGAATCTACCTCAGAAGAAACTACCGACCCACTTATTACTTCAACCGAATCTTCGGGTGAGGGTAATGACACAACAAATGATGCCGGCGGTAACACTTCAGAGGGTGGCAATTCGGGCACTTCGTCGGGCAATACAACCACATCAAGTAAACCTGAAGGGTCAACAACACCCGGCACATCAGAGCAGAAACCGGGTTCGTCACAAGGTTCAAGCTCTAAAGAGGATGATGAAGAATCTAAAAAACCGAGTTCATCTGAAGATAAAACATCAAACTCGGGCACTTCGGGATCATCTGAAAAACCGACATCATCTGCAGAGGATACTTCAAATGAAAACACCACACCACAGGTCGATTTTATTTTGGATTAAATAATTAAAGGTAATACAAAAGACGCTTTCCAAAACGGAAGGCGTCCTTTGTATTACAACATATTTTAATTAATTGTTTGAATTAATCTCTGGGTTCTTTGTGTGAATTAATTATTTTTTCGGTTTTAGCATCAATATCATAAGAATATTCATATTCACCCGCATCAAAATCTACTTCCCAGTAGTTTCTGTTTAATTCATAGTCAAGCTCGGCATCTAAATCGTAAGCATTTTCTCTTTTAACGCCGGCGTTTTCAAGCGCAATTTCTATAGCACGTTCACGTGTTATAAGCGATTCGTTTGTAACAGAATTAAGTGTGTCAGACATTTGCGAAGAAATAATCGAGTCGGACATAATGCCACTTCTGCTTTTGCTTTCCATATTATTGTCAGAACCGAAGCCGCAGGCAGAAAGAGAAACGGCAAATATTAAACTAAGCATAATTGCAAATATTTTTTTCATTAAAATTCCTCCCTGTAGTAGTGTTTGTAAAAAAGGGAATAATATAATTGGTATTATTTTAAAAAATTTTAAAAGACCGCTCAAAATAAAGGTTTTATTATTTATTTTTTAAAAATCACACTTTTGTCACACTATTTTTGAGTTATATTCAGATTATCAACATCTTTATTTTTATCAAGTTTCGACTGCGTAACCGATGGTTCAAAACTCCAAGTTGCCACCCAAATAAAAAGAACAATAGCTATTTGGGAAATAATAACAATATCATCACCGCCTGATGATATTAAAAACGGTAATGTATAAGAACAGGATATAACAAGGGGGTTGTAAAGGGCAAATAAAAGCTTTAACCTTTCATTACGAACTAACTTGCGATAAAAATAACAGTAAATTGGAATCGCAATCAATATCCATACAAATACAACAAGTGCCGCTATTCCAATTCCGCCATATCCTTCGGTTTCGATGAATTCGTCTATTATGATTATTGAAATATAGAAGACTAAAAAAGAAACTATTGAAAAGACAATAGGACAGCACCATTGAAAAACCTTTTTCAAATAAACCACCCCAAAACAAAATATGTGCTACCGTTATGATAGCACATCTCTAAAAGTTTTGCAATAAAAAGCCTCCACTTGTCAGGGGAGGTGGATTTTGCAAAGCAAAAGACGGAGGGGTAGTTTTCTCTCCCTCCGTCAAAACTTCGTTTTGCCACCTCCCTCGTCAGAGGGAGGCAATATAATTTAACCAAAGTATCTATTGAGAAGTCCTTCAAATGCCTTGCCGTGACGAGCCTCATTTTGAAACTATACCCAAAAACTGCTTGAAATCGAGGTTTTGTTATTCGATTTTTGAGAATCACACTTTTGTCACACTATTCCTCTGTTTCGCTGTAATTGTTTTCGTTTGGTTCTTTGATAGTATTTATTCGTATAAGATATGAAACATATGTACAAATTGCTATCCAACCGAAAATGGCAAGGGCAATCTTAATAATTATATCAACATCACCGTTAGGTATGGCAGATATAAAAAAAGGTCCGGTGTAACAAAGGGCAATAACAAGGGAATTGTAAAAGCCAAATAAAAATTTATATTTCTCTTCAAGAATAAGTTTGCTATACATAAAACAATAAATAGGGATTGTCACCAATACCCATAGTATTATAATTAACATAAAAAGGCCTAGACCGCCATAACCCTCAAAATCAAGTGTATTTATAATGGTTCCTAAAATTATATAAAAAACGAAAAATCCTATCGAAAAAACAAAAGGATAAATATATTTTTTCGCTTTCTTCATAAAATCACCCCAAAACAAAAGATGTGCTACCATTATGATAGCACATCTCAGGTGATTTTTCAATTAATATTACTTGAATCAAAGTAAATAAAAAAGACCTAATTCCACAGAATTGGAATTAAGTCATAACACTTTGCTTGACAATTACAAAAGTCATGGTATAATATAAGTGAAATAAGGTGAATCGTATAGACGGTTTGCCCTCGAATGAATGATTAAAGAATAATCGCTCGTTTTCTCAGGACGGGGCGATTATTTCTTTTTTATGACCGTTATTACAAGAGTTATAACCGAAATTATAACAATACTAAACTGAAACAAATCTTCGTTAGTTATGTACATAGGGCATCACCCCCGTCTCCGAGGGCAAGATTAAACCGCCTACCGTTGTAGATTCACCTTATTCCGAAAGTGATTATAACATATTATGTCGAAAAAAAGCAATAAAAAGCCTCCACTTGTCAGGGGAGGTGGATTTTGCAAAGCAAAAGACGGAGGGGTAGTTTTTCTCTCCCTCCGTCAAAACTTCGTTTTGCCACCTCCCTCGTCAGAGGGAGGCAATATAATTTAACCAAAGTATCTATTGAGGAGACCCTCAAAAGCCTTGCCATGTCGAGCTTCATCTTGAAACTGCCACGAAAAACGGCTTGAAATAAGGGGTTTTGACATTTGTGTTTTAAAAATCACACTTTTGTCACACTAAATTTGAGTTTCATCAGTTGTGTCATATTCGTTATTTTTTTGAACTTCGGCTTTTTTCTTTTTATGCTTATAAATTGCTGCCGCAATAAATGAAATAGGAATTGAATAAATTAAAGGTCCCATGAGCAATAAGAAAATAACAGCATCTGCTAAACTGCGTTCCATAGCTGCAAATAATATTTCCGTCAAGAAAAAAATAACGAAAACTAACAATATGTCAAAAAGCAAGGTTGGGTAAAATATTTCGCCTGTCACTTTAAAGATTTTTATTCCAAACCAAACAAATAAAATGGGTAAGTATAGTGGAAATAGATATAAAATTATTTCAGCAAAATCTGTTAAACAGTTATATTCTAAACTTGCTCTTAATATTGCAAAAGGCAGAGCAATAGCTAAAACAGCCACTAAAATTATTTTAATATATTTCATAACCGCCTCCAAAAACAAAAGATGTGCTACCGTTATGATAGCACATATTGGTTGATGTTGCAATAAAAAAGCCTCCACTTGTCAGGGGAGGTGGCTTTTGCAAAGCAAAAGACGGAGGGGTAGTTTTCTCTCCCTCCGCCTCGCAATACTCGGCACCTCCCTCGTCAGAGGGAGGCTAAAATTTGCACAGTTATATTATTTGAAATATCTGCCTAAAAGTCGCTCAAATACTTTGCCATGTCGGGCTTCGTCTTGAAACTATGGCCTGAAACCGCTTGAATAAAGGGCTCTGTTATTTAATTTTTCAAAATCACACTTTTATCACACTAAAACTATTTGACATATTCCATTTTAACAACTCGATATTCCTCACTCTTGCTGCCGAAAAAGGAATGATATAATTCAAAATCGTTTTCATTCCAAACAAAGTAAAAAGCATCATTTGAAAATGGGCAAAAACCGTCGTCTGTTGAATATCCGCCCACTCTTTTCATAGTGCAAAAAGAGGTTTTTTCGTAAATAACACCGCCACCCGAAAGCAAAAATGACTTTTCGTTTACTACAATGCTGTGTTTTTTATCATTAGATGTAAATTCAAAATATTCACTGCTTGGAGAAAAAGAATAATCAAGTAGCATATAAGAGAAAATTAAAAAAGAAATAACAATCGTCAGCAACGTAACTAATGTTTTGTGACCGATATTTTTATAAATCAAAACAGCAATAGAAGCAATTAATGAAGCAACACAAGGAATTGTGATAAAAGGCATAATTTCCTGTGCCCCAACTTCGAATAAATATATGTAAATATTAAATTTTATTAAAATTTTGATTGTTAGATAGGCACAGAGAAATACACTTGATACGACAAAGGTTGTTTTTGAAAATTTTGGTAGAACAATTTTCTTCACAAAATCACTCCTATAACAAAAAGATGTGCTAGCGTTATGATAGCACATATTGGTTGATGTTGCAATAAAAAAGCCTCCACTTGTCAGGGGAGGTGGCTTTTGCGAAGCAAAAGACGGAGGGGTAGTTATCTCTCCCTCCGTCTCGCAATACTCGGCACCCCCCTCGTCAGAGGGAGGCTAAAATTTGCACAGTTATATTATTTGAAATATCTGCCTAAAAGTCGTTCAAATGCCTTGCCGTGACGAGCTTCATCACGACCGAGTTCGTGAACGGTGTCATGAATTGCATCAAGACCGAGTTCTTTAGCAAGCTTTGCAAGCTCGAACTTACCAAGTGTAGCGCCGTTTTCTGCATCTACACGCATTTCAAGATTTTTCTTTGTGCTATCTGTTACAACTTCGCCCAAAAGCTCAGCAAACTTTGCAGCATGCTCTGCTTCTTCTAAAGCTGCCTTTTCCCAATAAAGACCGATTTCTGGATAACCCTCTCTATGAGCTACTCTTGACATTGCAAGGTACATACCAACCTCGCAGCATTCGCCGTTAAAGTTTTCACGAAGACCTTCAATAATTCTTTCGTCAACACCCTTAGCAATACCTACAACGTGCTCAGCAGCCCAGGTCTTTTCGCCAGCCTGCTCTTGGAATTTTGATTCCGGTGCATTACAAATAGGGCACTTGTCAGGTGCTGAATCTCCTTCGTGTGTGTAACCGCATACTAAACATACATACTTTTTCATAATAATTTTCCTCCAAAATAAATTTAATTTTTTTGTTTTTGTTTGCATTTCGCACAGATACCGTGAACAACGCAAACCGAAGTATCAGGCATAAAATCATGACCGGAAAAGAGTTGATTAAAGAGATTCTGTTCCACAGGCACATCGGTAATAGCTCCGCAATTTCTGCAACTAAGGTGTAGATGTAGCGATTTATCACCGTCGAAGTGTTCGAAACCGTCACCCACATTTACCGAAAGAATTTCGCCTGCGGCGCTAAGCGCTGCAAGGTTGCGGTAAACTGTACCAAGGCTTATATTCGGAATTTCTTCTCTAACCATTTCATATACTCGGTTAGCGGTGGGGTGGGTATCGGTCGAGCGCAAAACATTAAGAATGGCTTCACGCTGCCGTGAATAATTTTTCATTTAATCACCCCAAATCAGTAATGATTACTATTTTATTATACACTAAATTTTTTCTTTGTCAATACTTTTTTTAAAATTCTTGACATTTTTTTTTGCAAATATTATTATTAATATGTTATCAATGAGTTTAAAAGTTTATAGAAATGGGAGATATGATGCCGAGAAAGAAGTATATTTCAAACTCAGTTATAAGTAGAATGCCAAGATATTACCGTTTTTTAAGCGAGCTTAAAAAAATGGGTATTACAAAAATATCTTCTCGTGAGCTTTCAAGAAGGATGGGTATTACCGCAAGTCAGATGAGGCAGGATTTAAACTGCTTTGGCGGGTTTGGTCAACAAGGATACGGATATAACATAGAAATGCTTCAGCAAGAAATATCTCAAATTCTTGGGTTAGATAGACCAAAAAATACAATCCTTATAGGTATGGGAAATTTGGGCCGTGCGGTTACAATGCATATAAATTTCGAATCAAAAGGATTTAGATTAGTAGGACTTTTTGACAGTAAGGAATCATTGGTGGGTCAGGTTGTAAAGTATTTGCCAATACGCAGTACCTCTACATTAGATGAGTTCTGCCGTGAAAACTTGCCTGAGGTTGCTATTCTTTGCATACCTAAAGAAGCGGCAGGTGAAATTTGCGAGCAGCTGGTAAAGCTTGGCATAAAAGGTTTTTGGAATTTTAGTCATTACGATATAAGCTTAAAATATCCCGATGTTAAGGTTGAAAATATGCATTTTGGCGATAGCCTTATGACACTTTCGTATAGCTTAACAAAAGATGAACTTGAGTTTGAAATTGAAGAATAGCATTAAATGTTGCTATTTTGTTTTTAAATCTACCCTAAGGACAAGGTGTAAAGCACCTTGTCTTTTTTGTTATGTGGTGAAATTGTCGCTTTGCAATAATAAAATTAAACTATAGTTTTAATAAAACGTAAATTATAACCATAGTTAATGTATTTGTTTTATAATTTGCCATATAATTTAAAACATAGTTTAAAAAGGAGTGGTTGTATGCAAATGGAAAAGGAGTTTTTGGTGAAAATGGGTGAGCGCATAGCGCTAAAACGAAAGGAAAACAAATTAACGCAGGAACAGCTTGCCGAAAAGGTAGGTGTTTCATTGCAGACCATTTCTAATATAGAGGGCGGAAAGAAGGCCGCACGCCCTGAAAATATTGTAAAAATATCTATTGTTTTAGGCATTACCACCGATTACATATTAACGGGCAAGAAAACTGTAAATCAGCTTAAAGGTATAACCGAAAGTATTTCAAACTTAGAAGAAGAGGAATATTTGGCTATACAAAAAATTATTATGCTTTTTATAAAACAAAAAGCTTCTTATAAGTGATAATCAATCAACTATATAAGAAGCCTTTTAAATATTTATTTTTTTATAGAACCGAAAATGTTCTTTAAAGAGAATAAAAGCAGCGCCAAGAAAGCAAATGTAGCGCCCACAATTAAAAACGGCATATAAAAGTTGCCGGCTATAAGGGTTATTACTGCAATAATAATACAACAGATATACATCTTTTTTAAAATAGATATATTTGTATCGGTAAAAATGTTTTGGGCCAAGACATTTTTAAGCAGTTTTCTTAAATAAATAAGTAGTGCGGCGGCAAAAGGTGCGCAAGGGTAACAGGTTACTAAAATTGTGGTTGCAAGTGTGGTAGAGCGTTGCATTACTTCGGCATACCAAGAAACCATCCATGGTAACCCTACTGTGAAAATTATAAGTATTACAAAAAATATATCAGTAATTATTAAAGATAAGTTTAGTCCGCCAATTTTTTTCATAAAGAACACCCCTAATATTCAATCTGATTAAGTGTATCAGTAATTCTAAAATATTTACTTATATATTATATAACAAATAAAGTGTTTTGTAAATAAGTTTTGAAACGGAAGTTAGATATGAAGGAATACCTTATTAAAAGACCTATGCTGATAGCAGGAATTTTATGCTGCATTATATCGGTAGTGGGATTCAAATTTTCAAAATTACTTTTGCCAATAGGAATAATGTTTGCAATAATTATAGGGTTTATGATTTTTAAAAAAGTAAAGCCACAAATTATTATTGCAGTATTACTTGGTATAGCAATGCTTGTAAGTATGTTTTTAAATTTAAGAAAAATTGAAAATTTGAATCATCTTAAAAATACAGAACAACAAGCCGAGCTGGTTATTTGCGAAGAACCGCACAGATATGACGGCTATTATGCTACCGTGGTGGAAACATTAGCAAGTGAAAAATTGAAAAGTGGTGTAAAGCTGTACGCATTTTTTGAACCGCAGGAATTGGCAATGGGTGAAATAATTGTTGCCAATTTAAAAATCAAAGAAATTAAAGAAGAATATAAAGCTTCAAATTACAGTAGCGGAATATACCTTAATGCTAATATGAGCGATATAAAAGTGCAAACAGATAAAAACGATATTGTCTTAACGGGTGTTGGCAAGCTAAGGACATATATTAAAAACACCTTGTTTAAAAATATGGGTTACGAGCAGGCGGCTACAACTTGTGCTTTGCTTTTTGGCGATAACAGTTATTTTTCTAATGAATTTTACGCAAACGTTAAAAAAGCGGGCGTTAGTCATGTAATGGTAGTTTCTGGTATGCACCTTTCAATATTGGTCTCACTTTTTGCATTTATTATTAATAATGCTTTATATAACCGCTACGCAAAAGCGTTTGTTACAATATTTGTTGTGTTGGCGCTTACTGCTATATGCGGATTTACAATGTCTATACTGCGTGCGGGTATAACTTATTTTATTATGGCACTTTCGCTTATAGTTAATCGCCAAAGCACGCCCGAAAACACGTTGGGAGCGGCGATTTGTGTTATACTAATTTCCTCTCCACTTGCAATATATAGCATAGCTTTGCAGTTATCAATGCTTTCAACATTTGGCATACTTGTAGTAGCATTACCTATTATAAGTTATTGCAGAAAAAACAAAATAATAGAAAAAGGCATAAGTCTTTCTGTGTTTTCTGCGGTTGTAACATCAATTAGCGCCATGATTTTAACAGCGCCGGTAGTAATATATGTTTTTAACTATATTTCTGTTGTGGCTATAATTACAAACCTGCTTATTTCAACAGTAGTAACCGCAGTATTGTGGGTTGCGGTGTGTGGGCTTATATTGTTTCCCATTTTACCCTATGTTGCAAAATTTCTTTTTGTAATTTGTGATGTTTTAGTAGAATACGTAAATTCAATAATTAATTATTTTGGCAGTAGGTTTTATTCTACTGTTGATGTACCGAAAGAAGCCGCTATTTTAGCAATCTTTTTAATAATCTTTATATTTAAAATTTTACTTGCTTGTAAAGTAAAGCATAATATGTTAAAATTAAAAGAAATGCAAGAAAAGATTATTGAGGAAGGCGGCAAGACTGTTAAATGGCGATAGTATTTGAAGAAGCACTAAAAAAGAATATATCACAGGGTAGCTTGTTGCCTGTTTATATACTTTTTGGGGAAGACGGTTATTTAAAGAAAACCTATGCCGATAAAATTGCTCGACTTATAACCGAGCCGGACGATGTATTTAACTGCTGTAAATTTGGGGCAGACTGTGATTTGCAAGAGGTTTACGATGCGGTAATGCAGTTTCCGTTTATGAGTGAGAAAAAATATGTTGAAATCTGCGATTTTGATTTCGAACATTGCAGTAAAACGGAGCTTGACCGTATTTGTGAATTGATAAGTGAAATACCTGATAGTGCGGTTGTGGTTTTACGGTTTGACAGTTTAGAGTTTGACAGTAAAAAAAGCGCTAAATTTAAAAAAATAGTTACTGCCGCCGAAAAAATAAAGGGTATGGCAGTAAAGCTTGACCATAGAAAAGCGCCTGAGCTTATAAAAATGCTGTGTGACGGTGCGGCTAAACGTGGTTGCAGGTTTGATTCTTCTGCGGCAAGATATTTAATTGAAACTGCGGGGGATGATATTAATCTGCTTAAAAACGAGCTTGAAAAGCTTTGTGCGTACAGCGGTGGTAAAGACATTACAAAAGAAACGGTTGAAAAGGTTAGTGTTAAAACCATAGAAGCTTCGGTTTATAATCTTTCAAAATATATTTTAGAAAGTAATATTTCGGCGGCGCTTAAAGTGTTAGACGAGCTTTTCTTTATGAGAATAGAGCCGATGATTATATTGTATTCGGTATCTTCGGTTTATGTAGATATGATGCGTATTTATGCGGCAAAAAAACAGGGCGCCGGAATTTCTGATGTGGCATCTGCTTTTGGCTATAAGGGTAGAGAGTTTGTTCTTGATAAAGCCGCTCTTTCATTAAGAAAGTTTGATTTTAACAAGCTTAATTTAAGCCTTACTGCATTGGTTAATGCCGATGGCGAGCTTAAATCCTTTGGTAAGGATGCACGCATAGTATTAGAACAGCTTATAGTAAGGCTGATTTATATTATGGCAAAGGGTGATACGGTTGATTAAGCTTAAACAACCCGTTATTGTAGAGGGAAAGTATGATAAAATCACCCTTGAAAATGTGATAGATGCCCTTATTATTACTACAGACGGTTTTGGAATTTTTAAAAACAAAGAAAAATGTGATATGATACGCCGTCTGGCTCAAAAAAACGGTATTATTGTTATGACCGATTCTGATAGTGCAGGCAGTATGATACGTGCTTACATTAAAAAAATTGTGGGCAATTGCGAAATCATTAATGTTTATGTTCCTGTTTTGCAGGGCAAAGAAAAACGCAAAAACGCACCCTCTAAAGAAGGTGTTTTGGGTGTAGAGGGCATGAAAGCGGATATTATTTATTCTGCTTTGGAAAAAAGCGGTGTAACAGGTACTAAACTCCCAAAAAATGCCCGCAAAATAACTAAAACCGATTTGTTTTGTTTTGGTCTTTCGGGTGGCGAAAACAGTAGCGAAAAAAGAAAAGAATTGCTTAAAACTCTTTCATTACCGCAAAATCTTTCGCCTAATGCTATGCTTGATATACTTAATACGCTTTATACATACGAAGAATTTTTAAAGGTGATGCAAAATGGCTAGGGGCAGAAATCAAAAACTAAAGCTTATTTATGTTCTTGATATTTTAAAACGCTATAGCGATGAGGAAAATCCGCTTAATGCTGTAGATATAGCCGAAAAACTAAAGGAATATGACATTGAGGCAGAACGCAAGGCTATTTATGATGATATTGCAAACCTAGAGCAATACGGTTGCGATATAATTAAAACCGCTACCCCTAAAAAAGGCTGGTTTATAGGGGATAGAGAGTTTGAAGTGCCCGAAATTTATCTTTTGTGTGATGCGGTGCGCTCAGCTAGGTTTATAAGTGCAAAAAAGACCCGTGAGCTTATTTCAAAGCTACACTCAATGCTTAGTGTTAATCAGCTTAACCGAAATAAAGAATCGGTGTTTTTTACGATGTCGGATAAATGCGAAAATGAAGAAATTTACTACAGTATTGATAAAATTAGTAGTGCCATAAAAAGCAATAAACGAATAAAGCTTGTATATTCTTCACGTGTGATAGATGAATCACGAAAAGCCGCAAAAAACAGCAAAGAAATGGTTATAAATCCGTATGCGCTTACTTGGCAGGATGACTGTTATTATTTAATAGGTAATTATTCTAAGTATGATAATTTAATACACCTGCGGTTGGACAGAATAAGCAAAGTAGAGCTTCTTGAAACTAAGGTAAGGCATTTTTCTGAAGTTTCAGAGTATACTGAATTTTTTGATGTTGCCGATTATACAAATAAGCTTTTTGGTATGTATTCGGGCGAAAGTGTGGATGTTGAGCTTAGGTGTAACCGCAAAATAAGCGAGCAGGTGTTTGATCGCTTTTCAGAAAATATTTTTATTAAAAAGGTTACCGATACGCATTTTGAAATTACGGTAAAAGCCGCCGTTTCAGAGGCGCTTGTGACATGGGTTATAAATTACGGTGAAAATTTAACGGTTTTAAAGCCTGAAATTTTGCGTGATATGGTAAAGGATAGAGCAGAAAAAGTGCTTAAAAACTACAGTATAGAATGAGTGTGAAAAAATTATGCGAATGCGAAAAAAGAAGAATTTAGAAGAACGCCTTGAGGCAGTAAGTGAATTTCTTTTTATAAGTAAAATGGAAAACAGAAATTTTTCTACTGCGGCAGAGGAGAAAGAATATCTTGATTTTGATGGTTGGTTTTCAAAAAAACAGCCGCTTTATCTTGAAATTGGTTGTGGTAAGGGCAGGTTTGCTTGCGAGTATGCCAAAGCGCATCCCGATATTAATTTGTTGGCGGTAGAAAAAAGTGCAAACGTTATAGTTGCCGCTTGTGAAACTGCAAAAGAAATGGGACTTACCAATCTTAAATTTATAAAAGGCGGGGCAGAATATCTTCAAAAATACATAAAACCGCATAGCATAGAGGGTATTTTTCTTAATTTTTCTTGTCCGTTTCCAAAGGCGGCGTATGCTTCGCACCGCTTAACACATGCCAATTTTTTAAATATTTATAAAACCTTGCTAACACCTAATGCCGAAATTTATCAAAAAACCGATAACATGCACTTTTTTGAGTTTTCTATTGAGCAGTTCAGTAAAACAGGGTTTACCTTAAAAAATATTTCGCTTGATTTGCACAACAGCGATTTTGAGGGTAATATTGAAACCGAATATGAGCATAGGTTTGCGTCGCTCGGTCAGCCTATATACCGACTTGAAGCATATCTTGCGGAGGATAAAAGATGATAGATTTTAACATTGAAAAAATAGTGCCTTTATGTGCCGGATTTGGTGTTGAGCTTAATGAGGAAAAATGCAACAAGCTAAATCTTTACGGTAATTTGCTTTTAGAGTGGAACGAAAAAATTAATCTTACCGCCATAACCGAGCCCCAAGATGTGTTATATAAGCATTTTTATGATTGCATACTTTTTTTGAAAAACTGCAAGGTGCCGCAGGGCGCCGAGCTTATTGACGTTGGCACCGGTGCGGGATTTCCTGGTATGGTGCTTAAAATAGTGCGCCCTGATATAAATGTAACCTTGCTTGACAGTCTTAATAAACGTTTAATATTTTTAAACGAGGTTATATCTGCTTTAGGTCTTAACGGTATAAAAACTGTGCATATGCGTGCCGAAGAAGCTGGCAAAGCTAAGGCGCACCGTGAAAAGTATGACATTGCAACAGCCAGAGCGGTTGCAAATTTACCTGTTTTGCTTGAATACTGCACCCCGCTTGTAAAAAAAGGCGGCAGCTTTGTTGCTATGAAGGGTCCCTCAGCTGAGGAAGAGGCTCAAAACAGTAAAAATGCCGTGCGTGTACTTGGTCTTAGCCAACCTGAAATTATATGCGAAACCTTAACGGGAAATGAGCAAAGAGCTTTTGTTAAGTTAAATAAAATATCGCAAACACCGCCAAAATATCCAAGAAAACCTGCTGATATTTCAAAACAGCCGCTTTAATGCGCCTGTTTTTAGTTTTTTGTGCCGAAATTGCCCGACCGAAATTTCTTTACAAAAGAAAAATTTATTAGCATAATATTTTTAGTAATATTAGTTTAAGGAGCAATATAATGCACAGTATAACGGATAAAAGGCTTTTGTGTTTACGCCCGCAGGATATAAACATTTCACGAGTAAGAATAAGAAAAAATTTCGACGAGTATGAAATGCGAATGCTTACAGAAAGTGTACGGGCGAATGGAATAATACAACCGTTATCGGTGCGAAAAAACGAAAACGGTTGTTATGAGCTTATAGCGGGTGAGCGGCGTCTTAAAGCCGCTATTTGTGCAGGGCTCAGACGGGTGCCTTGCGTTTTACATAAGGCAGATAATTGCACCGCTAATATATTTTCTGTTATAGAAAATTTGCAAAGGGCGAACCTTACTATTTTTGAAACTGCCGAGGGGATAAGCAGGCTTATTAATGAATACGGAATTTCGCAAACCGAGGTTGCGGCAAGGCTTGGTATGGCGCAGTCTACAATATCGAACAAATTGCGGTTGTTAAATATTGAGCCCAGAACACGTCAAAAAATAGTTGCGGCCGAGCTTAGCGAGCGTCACGCCAGAGCGCTTTTGCGATTGCCAATATACAAGCAACAAGAAGTGGTAGATATAATAATAGCCGAAGGGTATAGTATAAAGCAAACCGAGGATTATGTAGAAAAAATACTTAATCCTATCTTAAGAGCTCCTGTCACGCCAAAAGAACCGCCAAATGAACCTAAAACTGCCGAAAAACCGCAATGCAAGGCTGCTATAGGTGATATGCGATTGTTTACAAACAGTCTTACAAAATTAATTGATACACTTAATAGTGCAGGCATAAAGGCGCAAAGCAGAAAATACGAAACCGCCAAATATATTGAGTATAAGGTGCGTATAAAAAAAGAGGAGCCGTTACATAATGAAACGGCAACCCAACTTAAAATATGTTAAATTTATGTGCTTTTTTGCAAAAGCTTTTGGGGTACGGCAAAGCGTACTGCTTGCGGAACTATTTCTACAGTACAGTCTTTTATATGTTCAAGCTCACCGTCAATAGAAATATAAATACCTTTTTGAGAAGTTATTCTTATTTTACCGGCTCTTTTATAATTAATGTAATTGTTAAAGCGAGGGTCGGTAAGGTGTTCGCCTAGCTTATATGCATTCATAAGCTTTAAAAAAGTAAACCTTGAAACAGGTCGCACCTGACAAACCTCTGCCAGTGCATCATCATTAACCGAATTTGGCGCACATTTATATGCACCGCCTACATACTTACCGTTAGCAATGGTGCAAAGTAAAAGCTTATCTCCGCCTATTTTTTCATCATCTGCAAAAAGCTCGCACTCGGTTTTCATACCGCCTATAAATGCGGTTATAACACCTGTGGTATATGCATTTTTACCGCCTAAAATTGGGTATCTTCTAACCTTAAGCATAGTTTTAAGCACAAAACTGTCAAGCCCGAAATGTACGGCGTTTATAGCATACTTTCCGCATACCTTTAAAACGTCTACCTTAGTTTCGGGTGCATAAATCAGGCTTTCTATGTCTGTAAAATCTTTGGCGGTGCCGTAGTATTTTATATAATCGTTTCCGCTGCCACAGGGGAATACCGCAACCGAAGCATTTTCAAAGCCTACCACACCGTTCACAACCTCGTTTAAGGTTCCGTCACCCCCGCAGGCATAAAAGCGGCATTCTTCGGTGGTGCTTTCAAGAACGGATTTAATGTATTTTGTAGCATCTGCTCTGCAACGGGTAGTATAAACGGTGTAATCAATTTTTTCTTTTAAATTTTCAAGCACTTTATGTACATGGCTTGTAGAATCGCACGCACCTGCGGCAGGATTTACTATAAATATATGTTTCATAAAACCACCTGTTTATTAAAATTAACATCATAGTTCGACAAAATTTGCAAAAAACTTTAAATATATAGGGCAGCCGAAAGACTGCCCTTAAATAGTATATCGCCTGTGTTTTAAAATTCTTGAAAAAGCATCGGGATCGGTGTTTACAAGTACGGTTTCGTGACCTATTACCTTAATATCGCCCCAGGGGATTACAATATCATCTTCTCTGCCAAGCACACCGAAAAATTTTAGCCTGCCAAAAATTATAAGCGCTAAAATGTTTCCTGAAGAAGTATCAATCTCAACATCTGAAATAAATCCCAACACACATCCGTTTTTAACACATACAACCTGTTTGTTGCGAAGGTCAGCTATTCTGCAGCTCATAATTATCACCATTTTAAATATATGGTGAAATTGGGTTAAATATTAATCGGTAAAAATATTTTCACCGTCTTCTTCGGTTTCGCCGTCTTCACCTTCGGTTTGAACAACGGGTTTTTCTTCTTCAACCTCTATACCCAAATTGCGACGTTTTTCAATATCTTCATCGGGATGCTCTTTGTAGTAAGGGTCAATAATAAATTTCTTAATGGATGGGAAAACGCAATATTGTATAAGCAAGAATTTAAAGCCCGGGAAGAATAGAGTGTAAATCAAAAGCTCTACAAGTAAAACCGTAACCCAAAACTTTTGCAAGGCAAAAAGTATTGCAACGAATATAGCGTGAACAATTGTTAAAGAAATAAAACAAATAAAATTGTTTTTTAAATTTATAAATGCAAATCTAAAGCTGTTAGAGTATACCTGCTTTAGTGAGAACTTAAATGTTATTATCAAAGTCCAGATAAAGTAGTTCATAAAGGTGAAAATCAGCAATAAACATAATGCTATACCAATACCTACTACCGCCATGGTCTGGCTCATAGAATTAAAGAAATAAAGGTCAAAGAATAAGATTATGTAAACTAAAAGATTTATTATTCCGGCAAACAATGCGGGTTTCCAATTCTTTTTAATGGTTTCAAAAAAGTCACTCAAACCGAACGAGTGCTTGTCTCTTGCGGTGTTGCGTGCAACATTTGTAATACCAACATGTGCAAGACCGTTTGTAATACCAAGCATTGAAATAATTCCATAAACAAAGCTTATGGGAATAAATTTCCAAAAATTTCTGAAATATGTTTCAAAAAACACTACAAAGGTTTTCTTTTTGGGTGCATTTTTTGAAATGCCGGGACCTTCTTTTTCGTAATTAAATAAACCAAAAAAACCTGCCATAATTAATCGTTACCTGCCTTGTTTTTCTTATAAATAAATTTTTCTGAAATTGAAATGTTTTTTGCACCTAATAAATATGCCAACGTACAAATTGCTACCGGAATTAATAGAATGAAAAACAAACTAACTACCTGTAATAACGAAAGCGCACCCATAGTGGTATTACCGCCGGTTGCCAAAGAAATAAAGCTATAAAGTGAAGAATTGCAAAGTTTGTATATAGACACAGGGAAATGTGTTGCAAATTTAATTGGCAACAAAGTAAGCAACAACATAAAAATAATCGATGGGGCAGAGGCTATCAAACCTATTTTAAGACCTTTTAATAAATCCTCTTTTTTATGCTTAAAGTTAACAAGGTTACTATCCTTAGTACCTATATGCCAAAGGTTTGGATAAATAAAGGTATAAAGCAGTAAGAAACAGAAGATTTGGGTTATAACGTCAAGTCCTATGCTTTTACCTTTAGAAAGCTCAGAACGAATTTCTATTGTAGAAACGGTATAGCCCTGAGCTTCGTATTCGGCAAGCTTTGTATCGTCACCGTCAGCATAATAGTGGGTATAAAGTTCAACCGATTGTTCGTTTTCGGCCGTAGTGCCCAATGCGTGATAACCTATGTTTTCTGTAAAAATACCGTTAAAAATCATGGTAAAGGACATTACCAAAAATAAACACATAATATTTGTTGCAATAGTTTTAAAAAACAAAGTGCAACCGCTTTTAAAAATTTCTTTCATACTATTCACCATATTAATTTTTTAAACTGATGAAAGTATTATAGTCGAAAAACGGTAAAATTGCAAGAAATAAACTAAGCTTATATATAATTTAATAAATTATTTACAATATTAGCAATAAAATTGCACCTATTACGGTAAGCAAAGCTGTGCCAAAGCAGATTAAAAGCAATCGGCGTTTACGAATGTATCTTTTTCTAAGCGATTGGTTTGGCTTGTGGTGTTCAAAGTTAAAAGCGAAATTATTTACAGCACGTTTAAGCTGTTTGGCGCTTAAATTGCCGTATTCGGGCGTTACATAAAATACAATTTTTTCAAAAAGCTTACTGCCTGTATTGTTTACCTCTATAACGGTTTTGTTTACACCTTTTACCATGTCATTACTCCTTTTTTTAAACTAAAAATAGTTTTAACAAAATGTGGAAAACTTATTCGAGTTAACATAAAAATGTGGATAACTCGGTGGAAAAGTGGTATAAAACCGCTATTTTAGTGCTTAAAAGATATCAACAGGCATAAAAAAAGTCGAATTATGTAAATTGAAAAAGAAATAACACGATAAAAAAATATGCACCCAAAAAGTCACAATTTTCTTTGGGTGCATATTAAATTTTAAGTTAAGGTTATTGTTAATCTATATTAATTGAAGAAATTTTTTCAAAGGTGTTTAAATCTATTACGTCAATTCTTGAATAAGAAACCACATAAAATTCTTCGCCTATATAAAGACCTCTTGCAAGGTTAAAGCTTACTGCATTATTAAGCGGTATGTTTAATTTTTCTGTGAAAGCGCCGTTTTCATATTTGTATAAAACATAACTGCAACGGTATTCACCGGGTTGCGTGTATTCGTATTCTTCAAAAAAGCCTACAAGCTTACGCTTAGTGTCTACAAAAGTGGCTTTGTGGTTATAGCTAGAGTCAGAATACTGACCATTGGTGATTTGCTTTGCGCTTTCGGTAACATTTGCGGGGTCAGAAATATCAAACAAAGAAAGCTTTAGATTAAATGAACCGGTTATACTGTTCTGCTCTCTGCCAAATCCCAGTAAAATTCCCTCGCCAAACGGGAAAAGATAATCAGAAAAACCGGGTATTTTAAGCTCGCCTATAATTTTTGGGTTTTCAGGATTGCTTAAATCTACGCTAAAGAGCGGGTCAATTTGCTCATAGGTTACAAAATAGGCAATATCACCCATAAATCTTGCGGATTTTATATCCTCGCCGGGTGCTAAATCCTTAATGGCGCCAACAATCTTTAAGTCTTCGTCTAATACAAACAGGTGGTTATAGGTTTCAGAGGTAAAAACCATTGCGCTTTCGGTTTCATAGGTTGTATTGGCGGTTGCAACAAAACGGAAATATCCGTTATGCTCGTCAATAGAGAACTGATTGTGTATATAACCCTCAATTTCGCCCTCTGCCTTATATTTAACGCCACCATCTTTAATTTCAAAACGGTTAACAACTGTGTAGCCGTGGCTAGTATAGTCGGCAGTAATTATATTTTTTGTACTGCAGTACAGGTGGTCGGTACCGCCTAAAATAGAATTGTTTTCAACCAGCTCACCGTTTGTAATATCGTATCCGCTAATAACGGTATAGGTAGAAGAAGTGCAGTTTTCGTTTATAACTATACTGTTACAAGAAACTGAGCCCGTATGATTTTTTGAAGTGATTTGCGGTATATAGGTGTTAGTATCGTTTTTATTTAACCCGCCAGGAAAAACAGAATAATTACTTATTAAATAAAGCTTATCTTCTATCATGCGGGAGGTGTTGTATATTCCGCTTTGGTTTAATGTATACATCTTTTTGATATTATCGGGGTCAGAAACATCAAAAACAGACGCCATGCAGAATTCATTGTTTGCTGTACTGTCATAATAACTGCCTAAAATTACAAGTCGGTTATTATAAAGGTACATTTCTTCACCGGGATTAAACCCTTCTGTGCTAACAGAAATTTTTGAAACAAGCTTGGGTTCTTTACCTGCTTTCACAACGGTAAGATAAACCGAAGAGTAGGAATTTTTTTGCCTTTTTAATATATAGATATATTCACCGTCGGTTTTAATAATATCGGCTTCGTCAACGTTTTCTACCTGGGTATTTGTTGTAGAATAATCGGTTTTAGCACTTTGGGTACTTTCGGTAACATCCTTGTAAGTGTTGTTATTTCCCTTTGCAGAAGTGCCGGCAGTAACATTCTGTGCGGTGGCGTTTTCTTCTATAGCCATATCATCTGTAGCATATTCAAATAGTGCAAAATTATTATTTTTGGCTAAGCTTTTTATTTTTTTAAAAATTTGGTTGTACGAATCGGCATAGGTTAGATTTTCAGCATTTGTTGGTGTAGTGGCGGGGGATTGCACCTGCGGCACATTACCGTTTTTATTTACCGACCAAACCGAAAGCAGAATGGCGAAGGCGGCGGCAATTGCAGTAACTGCACGGGTAAATTTTATTACATTTTTTTGTGATTTTGCTTGTGTTTCAAGCTCTATTTGTTTGAGAATGTTCTGTTTTACAGAATCATTGGCTTTTATGTTATTTAATGAGTTATTATAGTTTTCTTTAAACATTATAAATCATCTGCCTTTACTGTTTTTTTGAGCGTTGCACGGGCACGGCTAAGCTGAGTTTTTATTGTTGAGGGATTGCTTTTTTGTAGCCTGGCTATTTCGTTTACCGAATAACCGCAATAGTAATGAAGATGAATAACAGTACGGTATTTAAGCGGTAGATTTAAAACCTGTTGCAGTAAATAACCATCTTCAACCGTATCAAACGCTTGTATGTTTTCGTTTAAAGCTTCGGTTTTTTTAAACCAAGCCGAGCTTTTAAGCGAATTACTGCAGTTAACGGTTATGCGTAAAAGCATAGCCTTAACGTGTTCTTCACTTTCCATTTTGTGCCATACCTTTAAATACCGCAAAAATACTTCTTGCAGTATATCATCACTATCGGCTTTGTTTTTTGTACGTACAAAAGCTAGCCGATATACTGTATCGGCATAAAGGTTAAATGCATTTTCGGGTTGAGCAAACTGTCTAGTTTCAAGTAAGGTTTTATTCTCCATAACCATCACCCCTCGCTAATAATACTTTTTAAACAGCAAAAAGGTTTCAAAATTTTTCCATATAAAAATGCGGTCGACTTTGCGACCGCATTAAAGGTAAAATTAGTTTCCGAAAACAGGGGTGGCAGACATGCCGGCGATACATACCCAAGAATTTCCTGGGTTAACGGTTAAAGCAGAACCGTCTTCATTAGTAAAGGTAAAGCCGCTTGATGCAGAACCCTTGCTCCACTTTATGGGTGTGTATGTGCCGTTTACACAGTAGTAACCACTACCTGAATTTAACAATACCTCTTTATGACCTTTACCGTCTGTGCAGTTGGGGTATGAGCGTATTGTGGTGTTAAGTACGAACACATTTTTAACGTAAAGGGATTCTTTTGTGTAATAGTCTTTACGCTCGGTTCCGTTAAAAAAGCGTGCATACTTGCCGGTAGCCGCATCGTAATTAAAGGTTGTTTTGTAAGAATTTGAAAAACTAACGCTTACAGAGTTTGCGGCGTTTGGTAAAGTGATAGGTGTAGCCTCATCCGCAAAGTTTTGCCAAGAAGCAGTATTGCTGTTTTCTGTTTTTATACCCTGCTTTTCAATAGCGTTCCAAAGCTTGTTGCCATAAGCGTAAAGTGTATGCTCGCTTGCAAGGCCGTTTGAAACTCTGACACCTGCATTATTTGTTGAAAGAACTAAACGTGCAACATCGTTAAGGTGCTTGCCTGCGTGATAAGAATCTTGACCGTGGTGAACATAAATAGCGTTATGGCCCATTGCCAAATCTATAAAGGCATATCTTGCAGAACGAACTGTACCTATTTTTTCAGCCTTAGTAACATCCTGAAAAACTGCTACAAGACGGGTAATACCACCCTCAACCTCGGTTTCGTAGATAACATCAGCTTTGTTGATGCCGGTTTGTACAGGCTGAGCTTGTGAAAGATTGTTTATTGTTACAGCAACAGGGCGGTCGCCTGCCTTTTCTAATGCTAAATCTTTTACTCCGGTAAGTGGGTTAACGGCGTATTCGGGTTCTTCTATAATTGGCTCGGGTTCTGAAGAAACTTCTTTTTCGCTATTGGTGCTGATAATTTCGGGTTCTTTCTTACAGCCAACAGCTAACGCCAAGCATAAGCACATAATGATGAGTAAAAGTTTTTTTAACATTTTTTTGCCTCCAAAATACTACATAATGATAACATAGTAATAGTATAATACAACATCTGCATTTTTTCAACAGTAAATTACATTTTTTTTAGTGCATTTTGCATTAGGCTTAAATGTTCAAATCCTTTTGAAAGCTCAGATACTGCGGCGGGGATTTCCTTTGTGCTGATACCGGCAAAGCAAAGCTTTACTTTACCGTTTTGGTCGGCTTCGATAAGACGTATGCCTTTGTTAAGAAAAAAGTTGCAAATTTCATTACTTTTTATATTAAGTGCGGTTTCAATTTCTATTGTAAGCGAAGATTCATACAAAACTATATTTTTAACAAGCTTTAGGTTTTTTCTTAGTTCATTACATAAGATTTGACTTTTAGCATAGTAAAGTCGGCGTAAGCGCCTAAGGTGTTTTTCAAGAGAACCGCTTAGAATATATTTTTCTAATGCTAATTGTTCTATTTTTCCGCAGGTCTGGTTGTATAAATTGCCTTTTATACGGAACTGTTCCGCCAAATAAGAGGGTAGCACCATATAGGCTATTCGCACACTTGGAAGTAATAGCTTTGAAAAGCTTCCTATATATACCGTAGTGTCGGGCGCTTTGCCCTGAAAAGCAGGCACCGTACGTGCGGTATAGCGAAGCTCACCGTTGTAATCATCTTCAATAATAATTCGGGTTTTATCAGAGTTTAACCACTCTATATATTTGTTGCGCCTTTTTGAAAATCCTGTAACACTAATTTTTGAAAGGGCAGACGGCAGTAAAAAAAGTACATCTATGTTACTTTTTACAATATCGGTAATTTTAGCGCCATTAGCATCGCATTCAAGACAAACCGATTTAATGCCGTAGTCATCAAAAATGCCGGAGGCTTTATTTAATTCGCCGTTTTCAAGACCTACAGTAATATCTCTGCCAAGAATACCGCATAAAATGTTGAGCAATGGGCCTATACCGGCACCTATCACTATATTTTCGGGTTGGGTTTTAACACCACGAGCTTTAAAAGCATAGTCAGCTAGCGCACATCGTAATCCCGGTTCGCCCTGTGCGTCACCGTAAGAGGTAAGCTCGCCTGAATCGCACAGCACAGACCGCACGGTTTTTTTCCAAATTTGTGTATCTGCGGCGGCGGTATCTATTTTACGGCTTGAAAAATCGTATTTTATTGGTTGTTGCTCTGTTTTAGGGGCAATGTGTGGGTGAGTGTTGGCGGTTTTGGCGCCTGTTGCAAAATATCCCCTTTGCGGAATGCTTTCTATAATACCCTCTATGCAAAGTTTTGTATAGGCGTTTTCTACTGTGGTACGGCTTATTCCAAGCTGGAGATGCCTCTCTTATAGAGGGAAGCTTTTCATTTTTCTTAATTGCACC
>JAZREW010000197.1:0-7472 GCA_045661005.1 Acutalibacteraceae bacterium
CAACCAGTGTTTATCAAACACAATGTAAAAAGTGCTATTCTTTTCGGCTCTTATGTCAAAGGATTAGCAAATGGCAATAGCGATGTCGACTTGCTCCTTAACAGTGGACTTCGCGGATTAAAATTTGTAGGTTTAATAGAAGAGGTGCGTTCGGCACTTGATAAAGAAGTTGATGTTTTTGATGAAACTCATATAGTACCGAACTCAAAGATTTTCTCTGAAATTGCAAAGGATGGTGTAGTAATTTATGAGAAATAAAATGCTAGTCGAAAAAATACTTAAATATATTTCTAAACTTATTGACTATACTAAGGATACGGAATATGAAGCTTTTATCAGCAATTCTATTCTTGTAGAAGCTTGTGTTTTTAATCTTAGCCAAATAGGTGAACTAGCAAATAAACTCGATAAAGAATTTGAAGAAAATAATCCCTCAATACCGTGGCGTGTAATGTATGGCTTGCGAAATAAAATCGTACACGATTATGAAGGCGTAAATCTTGTTTTGATATGGGATATTGTCAAGGAAGATTTACCTGAACTCAATACTCAATTAAAAGATTTGTATAAAAAATTATGATAATTATTTAAAGTGCTTGGACCATTCCGTCCAAGCACTTTGTCGTAGGTGAAAATCTGTTTGAATTAGTTAGCTTTGTATCACCGAATCTTTGATAATGCACTATTTCTCGTTCACGTAAGAATTTTAGCGGGTCGAGTATATCGGGGTCGTCTATTAAACGAATTAAGTTGTCATAGGTAACCCTTGCTTTTTGTTCGGCGGCTAAATCTTCATGCAAATCGGCTAAAACATCACCCTTTGCCTGAATATACTCAGCTCTCCAAGGTAAGCTTGAAGCGGCTATAGGATAAACTGCGTCTGTATGATCCACAAAATACTTGTCAAACCCACTATCCTTAATTTCTTTTTCGGTAAGATTTCGTGTAAGCTGGTGCACCATTGCACACACCATTTCCATATGTGCTAATTCTTCGGTGCCTATATCCGTAAGCATACCTTTCACTTCGTTAAAAGGCTGTGAGTAGCGTTGTGTTAAATATCGCATAGATGCGCCCAATTCGCCATCGGGTCCGCCATATTGACTTATCAGAATTTGAGCATACTTTGGATTTGGTTTTTTTATATTTACAGGATACTGTAATTTCTTTTCATACTGCCACATAATTATTCCTCCATAAAATTATTTTCCCATGGCCAAGGGCCTTGTAGCCATTTCCAACAGCCTGCTGTAGGCACATCTTTTTTTGTGACAATATATGAACCAAAATTTTCTTCGTAAAGACTTACAAGCTCGTGATGTCTTTTGCGATACTTACTTAAAAGCTCCATTGCCTTTTGATTTGTAGGATGTGAATCCAAAAACAATTCAAGTTCGTGCAATGCAAAATCAAGTTCATGAATTTTGCTCATTAATTCCGCTTTATTCATTATCTTCTACCTCCATAAAAAGGCTTATTTAAATTTGGAAAAAGTGTTCCGTTGCAAAAAGCCTCTCTTAAGGGATAAACCTCGTCTAACGGTTGCATATCCACAAACGCCATAGTCAGAATTCCATTATTCATATTATATGGTGATGAAACACAAAAATTTGTATTAATGCAGTCTGCTACCGTTTCTCTATTGTCATTATTTTGTCGATACATTTCCGACATATCATTAAATCTTCTGTCCATTTGAATTCTCCTTTAAACTTTTATATTAGCTGTCCCTTTAACATTATATAATTAAAGTTGAATATGGGTTACTCAGCGAAGAAATTTTCGGAATTTATAATGTTAAGAATTTGTTAAAATTATTTTGATTACTGTTAATTTAAAAGGTTGAAAATGCGAATTGTGTTGTAATATATTGAAATAAGAGGTATAATATCTGTAAATAGGGAGAATTTGTTAATTTATTAACAATCTTTGTTTTTCCCTAAATTTAATACTAAAAAAAGCCTTTAAGGAGGTGCGTTTTGTGACATCACAGCCGTCCAATCTTTTTGTAGTTTGCTTAGGTATTGGCGTTGTATTTATCGGCCTTATTTGCATAGTTATTCTTTGCAAAATCTTAAGTGCTATATGTGCTTTAGGTGAAAAGAAAACCGATGTAAAAGCTCCCGCTATTGCAACTTCTACCAAAGTAGAACCCGCAAAACCGATTGAAAACAGACAAGAAATCATTGCCGCAGTTTCTGCCGCAATTGCTGAAGAGCTAGGAACAGACATTTCAGCAATAAGAATTTTATCATTTAAAAAAATTTAAAGAAAAAGGTGTTTAATTATGAAAAAATACAATGTAACCGTAAATGGTACTGCTTATGAAATTACTTTAGAGGTTGTAGACGCAGCTGATATTAAGGCTACCCCTGCTGCACCTGCTGCCGCTCCCGCTCCTGCTGCTCCTGTAGCTGCTCCTGCTGCTGCACCTGCAAACGGCGAAACTGTTACAAGCCCTATGCCAGGTACTATTCTTAACGTAAACGTTCAGAACGGTGCTACAGTTAAGAAGGGTGACGTTCTTATGATTCTTGAGGCTATGAAGATGGAAAACGAAATCATGGCTCCATGTGATGGCACTATTGCTTCTATCAACGTACAAAAAGGTTCATCTGTAGAAACAGGCGCTGTTCTCTGCGTTATTGGTTAATTTAAGGAGATTAAAATGGACGCTATAATGAATTTTATTGAGCAAACCGGTTTTTATATGCTCATAAATGGCTTTATGGCAACAGATGGTTGGAAAAATCTTGTAATGATTTTGGTTTCACTTTTACTTTTATGGTTAGCCATAAAGAAACAGTTTGAACCATTGTTGCTTATCGGTATTGCTTTTGGTATGTTACTTACAAACCTTCCCGGTGCTGAAATGTACCACAGCGAAATGTGGACTGCATTTATGAACGGTGAAATTGGTTACGGAACCATAATGCATGATGGCGGATTGCTTGACATTCTCTACATCGGTGTTAAAACCTGTATCTACCCCTGCCTTATCTTCTTAGGCATTGGCGCTATGACCGATTTTGGTCCGCTTATTTCTAACCCTAAGTCATTACTTTTGGGTGCTGCCGCTCAGGTAGGTATATTTGCTACATTTATTGGTTGTGTATATATTGGTTTCCCACAAGAAGCTGCTGCTTCTATCGGCATCATCGGTGGTGCTGACGGTCCTACCGCTATATATACAACATCTAAGCTTTATCCCGACCTTTTAGGTCCTATCGCAGTTGCCGCATACAGCTATATGGCGCTTGTTCCTGTAATTCAGCCACCCATTATGAAAGCTCTTACAACTAAGAAAGAGCGCCAGATAGTTATGAAACCACTTCGTGAGGTTTCAAAAACCGAAAAAATTATATTCCCTATTGCTGTTACAATTTTCGTAGCATTGCTTGTTCCTTCTGCTACCCCACTTGTAGGTTGCTTAATGCTTGGTAACCTTTGGAAAGAGTCTGGCGTTGCAGAGCGTCTTTGCAAGACCGCACAGAACGAGCTTATGAATATAGTTACTATATTCCTTGGCATTTCTGTAGGTGCAACCGCAACTGCAAGTGCATTCCTTAATATGCAAACTCTTAAGATTCTTGCTATGGGTATTGTGGCTTTCGGTATGGGTACTGGTTGTGGTGTATTACTTGCAAAGCTTATGAACCTTTTCTCAAAGAACAAGGTAAATCCGCTTATTGGCTCAGCTGGTGTTTCTGCTGTTCCTATGGCGGCACGTGTTTCACAGGCTGTTGGTCAGAAAGAAAATCCTTCCAACTTCCTTCTTATGCACGCTATGGGTCCAAATGTTGCAGGCGTTATTGGTTCTGCTATTGCAGCCGGCGTTCTTATTGCACTTTTCGGTTAATTTGTCAATTTTAAGGAGTAAAAAATGGAAAATAAAAAGCTATTTATTACTGATACTATTCTCCGTGACGCTCATCAATCACAAGCCGCTACACGTATGAGAATAGAAGATATGATTCCCGCACTTGAAAAGTTGGACAAGGTTGGTTACTGGTCTGTAGAGTGCTGGGGCGGTGCTACCTTTGACTCTTGTATGCGTTTTCTTAATGAAGACCCATGGGAGAGACTTCGCACAATAAAAAAATATATGCCTAACACAAAGCTTCAAATGCTTTTCCGTGGTCAGAACATTCTTGGCTACAAGCATTATGCTGATGACGTTGTTGAAGCTTTCGTTGCAAAATCTATTGAAAACGGTATCGATGTTATTCGTATTTTCGATGCTCTTAACGATAAGCGCAATCTTGAACAGGCAGTAAAAAGCTGTAAAAAATACGGTGGTATTTGCGAAACTGCAATGAGCTACACCGTAAGCCCTGTTCATAACGAAGAATACTTTGTAAACCTTGCTAAAGACCTTGAAAGCATGGGTGCAGATGTTATCTGTATTAAGGATATGGCTAACCTGCTTCTTCCTTACGATGCTTATTCACTTGTTAAAAAGTTAAAAGAAAATGTTAAAGTGCCGATTCATCTTCACACACACAACACCACAGGTACAGGCGATATGACCTACCTTATGGCAGCACAAGCTGGTGTTGATATTGTTGATACTGCACTTTCACCATTTGCTAATGGTACTGCTAACCCCTCTACCGAGGCTTTGGTTGCTACTTTACAGGGTACCGAGCGTGATACAGGTATTGAACTTGAAAAGCTTACCGATGTTGCCGCTCACTTCCGTACTGTTGCTGACAAGATGAAAGCTGAAGGCACACTTGACCCCAAGGTATTAAATGTTGATGCTAAGACACTTATTTACCAAGTTCCCGGCGGTATGCTTTCAAACCTTATTTCACAGCTCAAGCAAGCTAATGCTGAAGATAAATACTATGATGCTTTGGCAGAAGTTCCACGTGTTCGTAAGGATTGCGGTTATCCACCACTTGTAACACCTACCAGCCAGATTGTTGGTACACAGGCTGTTCTTAACGTACTTTCAGGCGAAAGATACAAGATGGTAACCAAAGAAACCAAGGCTATGCTTCGTGGCGAATATGGTAAATTACCGGCTGAGGTTAACGAAGAAGTTCGTAAAAAAGCAATCGGTAACGATAAGGTTATCACCTGCCGGCCTGCAGACCTTTTAGAGCCTGAGCTTGAAGCTTATGCTAAAGAAATGAAAGAAAAAGGCATTGGTAAATCTGCTGAAGATGTACTAAGCTATGCTCTTTTCCCACAGGTTGCTGAAAAGTTCTTTGCAGTACGTGACAAAGCACCTGAAGATGAAAACGCTGTAAGAAATCTTATAGTAGAAGACCTTTCGGTGTAATATAAACTAAATTCAAGGACTTTTTCTGCACAACTGCTTTAAAACACAAAAATGAATCAAGTAATACATTTGCAATAATCTCTCACTATGGTGCAAAAAACAGCCAAAAGGAAACTTAATCCTTTTGGCTGTTTATTTTTTTATTGACCTAAAGCCTCATCAATAATAGACTGAATGTTCTTAGCGTTAGCAGTAATTGCCTTAACAATATCACCGTCAGCCTTGTTAGCTGCATTAGTAATATTATTATATAAAGAACCTGCTGACTGAGCAGAAGTCTTGAAGTTAGGTGTAGCATAAACGAGTTTATCAAATAGCTTCCAAATCATATCGTAGGTCGCTTCAGAATAGAGCGTTGGGTCATCTGCTGCGGTAGGATCTTTAAATTCAAGGTCAAACTTAGTCCAAGCGATAACAATACGTGGGTCACTACTACCTCTACCTGCTGCCTTACCCTGAGGACCGCCACTGTTATATAAACCTTCAGTGTTGCTTGGGCCCATAGGTAGTGGAACTATGCCAAGGTTCTTAAAGTCTTTTTCAAATGCAGTAGAGTTGCAAACACCGTCATACATATAGTATGTACCATAGTTATAACTCTGAACGTGCATCCACTGTGTACCGTTAAGAATTGCACTATAGTTATCAGAAGGAATACCACCAGGACCTCTGAGGTTTCTATTAATAACATTTTCTTGCCAGTATTTAAGAGCTTCTAAATACTTAGGATCAGATGTATTTTCTACAACCTTGCCGTCAACAGTCTTAACACCAGACCAACCGTTCATGGATGTAAAGTGATTAACATTTAAATCCTGACCTACAAGATAGGTGCCTGAAGCTTCGTCATTAACTTCTTTAGCAAGCTTTATAAACTCATCCCATGTCCATTTACCGGCTTTATAAAGGGTAAGCGGATAATCAGGATCGCCATAAGCTTCATCAAACTTAACTCTGTTATAATACATAACATTTACCATATCTGCACAGTTACCATGGTGGTTACATACAGCATAAATTTTACCGTTAAGTGCGAAATAGTTACTCTTTTCAAGGTCAATACCTATACCTGTTTTTGCATTGTATAGGTCATCAGTTGAAATGTAATCGTTAAGAGGCTCATAAAGATTCTTAACACCAGCCTCTGGCCAGAAGAATGTCTGCGCACCGCAGATGTCATAAGGTATACCTGCAGCTACTGCTGTAGCACACTGTGAGATAAACTGTTCCCACTGAAGGCTTACAAGCTCTAACTTACAGTTGTACTTCTTCTCGAAAGCTCGTATTCTACGTACTGTTGCAGCAGGGATAGCACCGATGATGGTTTTTCTAAAGGTTTTGCCGCCAAAATTAAGACCTGCAACTGAGCTACCACTTGACGTGCTAGAACTTGGTTTTGAACTTACAGTATCATTTTCGCTCGATGTATCATCACTCGGTCTTGAGCTTGAAGAATTATTATCACTAGATGTAACTTCACTACTTGGTTTTGAGGTTATAGAAGTATTACTTGAAGAAGTATTATCATTTGATGAACCTTCACCGTTTTCTTCAGCACTTAATAAAGTTTTCTTAACTTTTAATAAATCAAGTATGTTGAAAACGCCATCGCAATTCGTATCGTACGCACCGGGATGATTAAAGTTTATTGTTGCAGCAAACAAAGCCTGCCTTACCAAAATAATGTCTGATGCACTTACTATTCCGTTAGCGTCTACATCGCAAAATACAAATCTATATTTTATTTCGCTATCTTCAATAAACAAATTTTCTTTACCTACAGTTATCTTTGCCCATTGTGTTTCGGAACCGCCGTAATATACGTTATTCAAATTTTCACAGCCATAAAACGCATAGTCACCAATTTTGTTTAATGTTTCGGGTAAAACCACACTTACTAAAGAGCTACAGCCGTAAAAAGCAAACTCGCCTATTTTTGAAACTGTGTCAGGCACTTTTACAGAAGTAAGCAAATTGCAATCATAAAAAGCGGCGTTACTTATTTTTGTTACACCACAACCGTTTAAATAATTAGGAATTGTTAATGAACCCGCAGCAGATGTGTTACAATCTGTAATCGTTACTGACCCTTTTAATATGGTGTAAGTTAAATCGCCATAAGTATATGTGCCATTTACTGCAATAGAATCAGCAATTGTAGTAATAAATACGCTTGATATTG
>JAZREW010000198.1:0-4705 GCA_045661005.1 Acutalibacteraceae bacterium
AATTGCCAACCTTTTGGGCATCGCCAATAATATGAACCTTTTTAGATTTTTTAGCAATAGGTGCAGGATTATAACCAACAGAAAGAATTACCGAATCGGTGTCTACGGTAAATTCTTTACCGTTCTTATCTTTAAGTGTAACACTTCCGTTGTTTATTGCTGAAAGGGAAGTTTCAAGAAAAACGGGTACTTTATTGGTTTTAAAGAAATCACGCAAATAACTGGTATTTGCAAGGCAAACACCGGGTGTTGTAACAAGGTCGTCCTGCATTTCTACAATTACAGGCTTTTTGCCATTAAGATATAAATCATAAGCAATTTCGCAACCTGTAAGACCGCCACCAATCACAACAACATTGTCGCCAACCTGTGTTTTACCAAGCAAATAATCAATAGCTTCTATTGCAGTTTCGGCGCCTTTTACGGGTATATTTTTAGCCACAGCACCTGTTGCTACTATTATTTCATCTGCGTTAATGTCCTTAATATCTTTAACTTCGGTGTTCATTTTCACTTCAATTGGATATTTGCTAAGCTCACGAATATACCAAGCAATAAGGGCTTTATCCTTTTCCTTGAATTCGGGTGCGGCTGCGGCAATGAACACACCGCCCAGCTTATCACTCTTTTCGTAAAGGGTAACACTGTGACCTCGTTTAGCGCAAACAATACCCGCCTCCATACCGCCTATACCGCCGCCTATAACGGCGATGTTTTTCTTTTTCTTTGCAGGCTCTATATGGTATTTCTTCGACTGCATGGTTTCAGGATTAAGCGCACAACGAGCTAGACCCATAGTATCAGTAAGGTCTTGGGTATTAGCATGACCTTTTGAAGAAGAAAAGTTAAAACAACCGCTGTGGCAACAAATACAAGGCTTAATATCTTCTAGCCTGTCATCAATAAGCTTTGTAATCCATTCGGGGTCAACAAGGAATTGACGGGCAACACCAACAGCATCAATTTTACCGTCTGCAACAGCCTTAGCGCCAACCTCGGCGTCCATTCTACCTGCACAAACTACAGGAATATCAACAAAATTCTTGATGTGCGCTACATCTTCAAGGTTGCAGTTTTCGGGCATATACATAGGCGGATGTGCCCAATACCAAGAGTCATAGGTTCCGTTATCTGCATTAAGCATATCATAGCCGGCGTCTTGCAAATACTTAGCCGCCTTTTCAGATTCAGCCATATTTCTGCCAACCTCGGTATAATCTTCACCCGGCATAGCACCCTCGCAAAATCCCTTCATTTTGGATTCTACCGAGTAGCGCAAAGATACAGGATAATCTTCACCGCAAGTGTCTTTAATTGCTTTTACAACTTCAGCGGCAAAACGGTAGCGATTTTCAAAGCTGCCACCGTATTCGTCAGTACGCTTATTGAAAAATTCAATAGCAAATTGGTCAAGCAAATAACCCTCGTGAACGGCGTGAACCTCAACACCGTCAACGCCAGCCTCTTTGCAAAGCTTAGCAGTTTTAGCAAAGGCTTCAATAATTTCGTGAATTTGGTGCTTGGTCATTTCAGGGCATTCAATGTCGTGCGCCCAACGTGATTTTTGTGGTGAGGGAGATGCCAATTCGTGCGAGGTATCTATAATAGGCTTAACAATAGCACGTGTGATTTTATTTTTATGTAAGGGGGCTACAAGCTCGGTAATAGCCCAAGAACGTCCCATGCCTGCAGTAAGCTGAATAAATAGTTTTGCACCTGTTTTATGAATTTCATCCATAAAAACCTTAAGGTCTTCAAACATTTTAGGCTTCTGCCAAAGCCATTTACCCCAAAAGGTATCTCGTAGTGGGGCAATACCCGGAATTATAAGACCTACGTTGTTGTTAGCTCTTTCTAAGAAAAGCTTTGCGGCTTCCTTGTCGAAGTGGCAACCTGTAAGCTCAAACCAACCAAAAAGTGATGTGCCACCCATAGGGCACATTACAATTCGGTTTTTAATTTCAACATTACCGATTTTCCACGGCGTAAACAGAGCTTCATATTTTTCATCAATTTTGCTCATAAAAGACCGTCCTTTCAATATTTACATTTTAATGTTTTTAAAGTAATTTTAATATACTTGTTGATATATCAACAAGTATAAATTGTAGCATAAATTCATTAGATTGTCAACAAACGCACAAGAGCGGCGTGGAAAAATTCTACAGCCATTGCCTGTGGTTAGCTTTATAAGAAAACGATATTACTATATAACATAGCTGGCGTTTTTACTAATTAAGCGGACAGTATAGGTCGCCTGTTCCTACATACTATATTGAAAAAGACGGTGAAAATTCGCCGTCTTTACTTGTTATAGGTTATGTGAATATTAACGGTTGGAGTTGCCGTTTTGCAGTTTTGAAAGCGTTTCAACTATTAGTTTATGCGCTTCTATAGATGTTTTAGCGTCTTTAACAGCTGTTTCAATAGGACAAATTCCATCGCCTTTGCGGTTTATGATGAAAGGCACAAGTTCACCATACTGAATTTCAATATTGTTGTTTTTCAGTATTTGAAAGGCGGATTTACTTATCACATTAGCCCACAAAGCTTTTACTTTAAGCAAAACATATAAATGTGCGGCACCTGCTCCTACAGTTTTATCGGCGGCCAGCGCACCTACCAATGATTTGTTTGAATTCAAAAAATCCAAAAGGGGTTTTACCCCTCTTTCATAAGAGGTGTATTGCTCGTCTTCTAAAAGTAAAACGCAAGTGTATCCGCCGTTTTGCAGTTGCTGGCGGGCAAACTGTAGTGTATTACTCATTGGTGTTTTTCCTCTTTTGAATAATTAAAAAAGATACCAAAACAAGTTGCAATATAACACCTGGTAGCGAGGTTAAAATACCTGAGAAAAGGGCAGAAGCTTTGATAACACCGCTTGTGAAATACAATGAAAATGCAAAAACAATAAGTCTTACCGCTTTAGCTAATACCTGTACTAAAATTACACAAAGTGCGGCGGGTGTTTTGGTTTTTGAAAATACACCTGCAAGCAAGCCTGTTGCAACAAGCTCTACAGTAACAAAGGGAAGTATAGCCGCCTGTGGCATATTTGTTAAAGAAAAACTTACCAGTGGTGCTAAAAGTCCGGCTATAGCTGCAGTAATAGGACCACGATAAAAACCAATAATTAAAATTGGCAGGTACATGGGTAGAAAAATTTGTCCCAAAGCTCCGCCAATGCCCAGCGCACCTCCAACAATATGAAAAAATTGCGGCAATACAACTGCAAGGGCTATGGTTAGAATTATAAATGCCGTCTCAACAGACAGTACAATCATATTTTTACGTAAAGTTTTTTCCATTTCTTTCTCCTAATATTTACATTTCTGATAAGGTTTTAAGTTTTTTGCGAATTTCAATATTTTGTGGGCATATTTTCTCACACTTGCCGCACTCAATACAGTCGCTGGCTTTAATTTCAAACTCTAAAAGCTTTTCTTTGGCGGTTGTGCGTGTGATTTGAGCTAAAGCGTATTGGTTATAAACTGAAAATAAATCTGCTATGGGAATGTTTTTGGCGCATACTTCGGCGCAATATTTGCATTTGGTACAGGGAATTTGATTATATTCTCTGATAATATTTCTAGCTTTATCGGTAGCTTCAAGCTCTAACTGGTTTAGCGGAACAAAAGGATGCATGGTTTTGAGGTTGGATTCCATCATTTCCATATTGCCCATACCCGAAAGCACCATAATTACTTCGGGAAAGCTTGCGGCATATCTAAGCGCATACGAAACAGGTTTTGCATCGCCCAATTTTTCAAATTCTTTAACGGCGGGTTCGGGCAGATTTACCAAAGCGCCGCCCTTTACAGGCTCCATAACAATAACCTTTTTACCGTGTTTTACAGCAACATCATAGCAAAGCTTACTTTGAACACCGGGGTCGTCAAAGTCTAGGTAATTTATCTGTAATTGAACCACTTCAATGTTGGGTTGTTCGGTAAGAATCATATCAAGAATATCGGCAGTATCGTGAAAAGACATAGCAATACATTTAATTTTGCCCTCATCCTTTAATTCTTTTAAAATTTCAAAAGTTTTACAATCTTTATATTTTTGATAATTATTGCGATTTAAGCAATGAAGTAAATAAATATCAAAATATTCTACACCGCATATTTCAAGTTGACTTTCAAAAAAAGGACGCACATCTTCTGCTGTTTTAATAAACCACTCTGAAAGCTTATCGGCCAGAACATAATCTTCTCTATTGTAGCGTGAGGTTAAACAATCACGAATTGCCTTTTCGCTCTTGCCGTCTATATAACCGTGCGCTGTGTCAAAATAATTAAAACCAGCACCAATAAAGGCATCAATCATTCGGTTAAACTCGGCTTTGTCAACCTCGGTGCCATTCATTTGAAGTCGCATACAACCAAAACCAAAATTTCGTTTTATTTTCTCTAACATAATCCATCCTCGATAATTTACAGTATTTTATAATAAGTATATCTTATCTGGTTATATCTGTCAATTAAATATAAATAGAAGTCGAAATGGAACGAAAGATTCTTAAAACCAATCATACTATAACCTATGGAGGAAATTTCATCGTTGCCAAGTGGAATTTTGTTTATAAATTCACGTTTATCATTCACTTTTTTCAAATGTTAGTCGAAATGCAAATCAGTAAATTTATTACAATTTTATACTTTCTCTTGAAAAATAAAATTTTTTATGTTAAAATACGAACAAA
>JAZREW010000199.1:0-3363 GCA_045661005.1 Acutalibacteraceae bacterium
AATATGTTTGAGGTTGACACTATCCGCAACATTCTTGATAAGGTGTGTGCAATCTCAGGTAAGGAATACGGAAAAGATACCGCTACCGATATTTCAATTCGTGCTATTACCGACCATGCAAGGGCTTCTACATTTATGATAAGCCACGGTATTATCCCCTCTAACGAAGGTAGAGGCTATGTACTTCGCCGTATCATCCGCCGTGCAGTACGCCACGGTAAGCTTATTGGTATTAATCGTCCATTCTTTATGGAGCTTTGTGATACTGTTATAAACGAAAATAAATCAGGCTATCCTGAGCTTATCGAAAAGAAAGAGCTTATAACAAAGGTTATTACCAACGAGGAAGCTTCTTTCAATAAAACTATCGACCAAGGCTTAGCCATGCTTGAAGAGCTTACCAAAAACGGTGGTATGCTTTCGGGCGAAGATGCATTTAAGCTTTATGACACTTATGGCTTCCCTGTTGATTTAACAAAGGATATTTTAAACGAAAAAGGTATAACACTTGATGAAGAAAAATTCAAAGAGTGTATGAATGAACAACGTGAAAAAGCAAGAAACGCACGCAAGGCTTCTGATGGTGAAAGCTGGAAGAGTGACGGTATTGCTTTTGAAAATATTGCTACTACTGAATTCTTAGGTTATACAGAAAACACTTGCACCGCCACTGTGCTTGACATTGTAAGCGAGGGCGAACACGTAGGTTCTGCAACTGAAGGCTCTGATGCTATAATTGTACTTGATAAAACTGTATTGTACGCAGAAAGCGGCGGTCAGGTTGGTGACCATGGTTCTATTTCTAACAAGAATTTTGCTTTTGATGTAAAGGATACCAAGAAAACTGTTGACGGTATTTTCACACATTTTGGTAAAGTTTCAAACGGTACTATTTCTGTAGGCGATAAGGTTGAGGCTTCGTATATTGGAGAACGCAGAAATTCAATCAAGCGCAACCATACTGCTGCCCACCTTTTACAAGCCGCATTACGTTCTGTGCTTGGTACTCACGTTGAACAAGCAGGTCAGCTTGTAAATGATACTGCAGTTCGTTTTGACTTTACACACTTCTCTGCCCTTACCGCCGAAGAAATTTCTAAGGTTGAAGCATTTGTAAACAACGCTATTTTGAGCGGTATTGATGTTTTAAATAAAGAAATGCCTATAGCAGAAGCTAAAAAGCTAGGCGCTATGGCATTGTTTGGCGAAAAGTACGGTGATGTTGTACGTGTTGTAGCTGCCGGCGATACTTCTGTTGAGCTTTGTGGCGGTACTCATGTTGACAATACTTCAAAAATCGGTCTTTTCCACATTGTTTCTGAATCTAGTGTAGCTGCAGGTGTAAGACGTATTGAAGCAGTTACAGGTCAAAACGTATTGAATCTTATTTACTCTAACATTGATTTAATTAATCAAACCGCTGTAACCTTAAAGGCTCAGAATGCAAACGAAATTGCAAAGCGTGCCTCGGCTGTTATGAGCGAACTTAAAGAAACTCAGAACGAACTTGAAAAAGCAAACTCTAAGCTTGCAGGCTCTAAGCTTGATGATATTCTTAAAAACGCAATTGCAATAAATAATATTCGCTTAGCTACTGCAAGACTTGATGGTGTATCGGCTGATGAACTTAGAAAAATGACCGATACTGCCAAGGCTGAAAATAGTGATATAGTAATTGTTTTAGCCGCTGTAAACGGTGAAAAGCTCACTTTCTGTGCGGCTTGCGGTAAGGATGCAATTGGTGCCGGCGCACATTCAGGCAACCTTGTACGTGAAGTTGCAAAGATAGCAGGCGGTAACGGCGGCGGTAAGCCTGACAGCGCTATGGCAGGCGGTAAAGATATTTCAAAGGTTGACGAAGCTCTTAATGCGGTTGCAAATATTGTAACTGCTCAGATAGGAGAATAATTATGGAAGACTGTTTGTTTTGTAAAATAGTTGCAGGCGAAATACCCTCAACTAAAATATATGAGGATGAGTTTGTATACGCATTTGCTGACATAGACCCACAAGCTCCTTTTCACGCAATTATAGTACCTAAAGAGCATATTTGCTGTGCTAACAAAATAACCGCTGAAAATAGCCATTTAATCGGCAAGGTGTTTGAAGTGGTAGCAAAAATCGCTGAACAAGAAAATCTTGAAGAAGGCTACCGTGTAGTTAACAACTGTGGCAAGGCAGCTGGACAAACTGTATTCCATATACATTTCCACTTGCTTGCTCGCCGTGACCTTGGTTGGCCGCCCGGTTGATTTTTAGTCCGCCTTTACCTTTGAAATTTTCTAAGCTTTTACCCCGAAGCGGAAATTTATCAAACTTACAACGGGTGATTTAAAATTCAATTTGATATTTTGTACACTTAATTCATTAAAATTTCTATAAGGAAAAGTGATTGATATGTCAGAATACTATACTATGAAAATTGCAGGGCTTGAAAGAAATCTTGAAAAGTTTCCTGTAAACGAAAATTTAGATATTGCCGCTTTTATAATTTTTGGTGATGTAGAGCTTACAATTAAGGGTTGTGAGGAATTACTCAAAAAGGTTCCCGAATTTGATGTTATTCTCACCCCCGAAGCTAAAAGCATTCCTATGGCTTACGAAATGGCCAGACAAAGCGGTAAACCGTATATTATAGCACGTAAAGGCGTAAAGGTTTATATGCGTAATCCTATAGAGGTTAGCGTTACCTCTATTACAACCAAAAAGGAACAAAAGCTTTTCTTGGGCGAAACCGAAGTAAATAAAATCAAAGGTAAAAAGGTTCTTATAATTGATGATGTAGTAAGCACAGGTGAATCACTCATAGCTGTTAGAGAATTGATTAAAAAAGCTGGTGCCGAAGAGGCTGCCGCTTGTGCTTTCTTAGCAGAGGGCGATGCCGCTGATAGAGACGACTTCATCTACTTAGAAAAATTACCACTATTTTTTAAATAATGTTCTAAATCATAACCACTAGTAAACTAGTGGTATGCACAGCCCCTATAAGGGGCGCCTACTGGCTAGGTCCCTAAAAGGGACCTCGAAAGTTTGGCAACGCATTACCATCTCGGGCAGCCGCTCCCGTGCGGCTGTCTTTTTTTGCCTACTTTCTCTTGTCACCCGTAAACGGGTCTATGTATTGTTTTATACTCATTTGTTCTGGTGCAAAATCTTCTTCTAACTGATTTTTTATATATTCAGCTATTACTTTTTTATTTCGACCGACTGTGTCTACATAATATCCTCGACACCAAAAATTTCTGCTTCCGTACTTGTATTTTAGATTTGCATGTCGGTCGAAAATCATTAAACTACTTTTTCCTTTGAGATATCCCATAAACTGTGCTATACTTATATACGGTGGTATACTTACTAGCATAT
>JAZREW010000200.1:0-5821 GCA_045661005.1 Acutalibacteraceae bacterium
GTTGTCTTCCTAAGACCGCTTGGCCTCCGACTTCCAACTTCAATTTTACCTTTATTTTTAAGATTCATAACCTTTGCGGGATTAACTGTAATCATTTTTACAGCATCGCAAATATTAATGCCAACATCTTTTATGCAAAAACGAACAAGACGGTCGGTAGTTGCAATACTGCCTGCAAAAGCGCTCTCATCCAGCAAACACGCAACGCCGTTTTTGATTTTGCAAGGCACACCGCCAAGCTCGGCGAATTCAGTATCAACACCGCAACAACTCATAGAATCTGTTACAAGACAGATATTGTCCACACCTTTGATTTTAAGCAGTAGTTTAAATAGGTTAACAGGTATGTGATGACCGTCTGCAATGGCTTCAACCATAATATCGTCAAACAAATAGCCACATTCCATAATACCTAGTTTGCGATAGCCTTTTTCACGAGTTATTGTTGATATGCACGAGTAAAAATGCGTAATTAACTTGCAACCTTTTTCATACACACCCACAACATCTTCAAAAACTGCATCGCTATGAGCTATTGAGGGAACAATATTGTTTTCAATAAGAGTTTGTGTAAATTCTTTTGAACCCTCAAGCTCAGGCGCAAAGCTCCAACGCTTAATAAAGTTGCCAAAGTTTTTAATAATGTGCATATAATCCGATTTGACCGGTGGGGTTATAAAGTCAGGGTTTTGTGCGCCGCATTGGTTTTTAGAAAAATACGGTCCCTCTAAATGTACGCCAGCGATATTTGGTAAAACGTCACCATTTTCGGCGGCTTTTTTTATATTATCTATTCCCTTTTCCAATTCATCAATTGAAGAAGATAATGTTGTGGGGAAAATAGTAGTAGTACCGTGTTTGCAATGATGACTAACCGCCCTTATAATATCATCTTGGCTCCCATTTGCAAAATCGCAGTTCATAGCGCCGTGGGTATGTAAATCAATAAATCCCGCAGAAACATAATTATTCTCGGCATCTACTGATGTATCAAAAGGTAGATTATCACTAGTGATTTCAAAAATTTTACCGTCTTTAATATAAATATTATAGCCTGTAAGAATTTTGTTTTCGGTAACTATTCTACCGCCATATATTTTAGTAATCAAAGCAAATCTCTCCCGCTATCGCTGTCACAGAACATTACAGCACTATTGTGTTTACGCATAATAGTCGCAGGGCATTCTTCACTAATTTCACCGTTAACAGTTCTTTCAACCGCCCACGCCTTTGTTGCGGCAGGTACAGTACAAACCAAATGTTTAGCCGAAACAAGAGTAGGAATCGTTAGTGTTAAAGCGTATTGCGGTACTTCTTCTAACGCTTTAAAGCAACCATCGTTAACCTGTTGTTGACGGCATACATCATCTAATTTAACAGCTTTTACGGTTTTTCTGTCATTAAAATCAGCAACATGCGGGTCATTAAACGCAATATGACCGTTTTCACCAATTCCGAGCAAAACTATATCAACAGGATTTTCCTTTAAAAGTGTAGAATAACGCTCACATTCTGCGTCAATATCTTTTGCAGTAATATCTATATAATTTACCGACTTAAAAGGTAAATGTTTAAAAATATGTTCCTTTAAAAAGTTACCAAAGCCTTGTGGTGCATCGGCTGAAAGGCCAATATACTCATCCATATGAAAAGCGTTAACTCTGCTCCAATCAACACCATCTGCTTTAATTAATGTCGCAAGCATTTCGTTTTGAGAGGGTGCTGCTGCAAATATAACATTTACTTCTTGCGCTTCAGATAAACAGGCTTTAATTTTTTCAGCCGCCATTGTACCGGCGGCTTTACCCATTTCAGCTCTTGTATTATATATTTCTACCTTTAATAAATCCTTAGTTAAACTTTTCATATTAGTTTTTCCTTTCGAAAGTAATAACCACAATACTATGTTTAGGTATAGAAATTTTTGATAAATCGCCAACCTCAAAATGCGAATCGCAAATAGTTTCGGGATTTTCAAAACTATTAAAATCTCTTACATTTTTCGCAGTTAAAATTTTAGAATCTTTAATATTCCAATTCCCTACCAAATTTAAATCTATAGCTTTTTCTTCATAAAGGTCAGTATTTACTATACTAACAGTAAGCTCGTTTGCGTCGTCTGAAAGAGATGCAACAGTATCAATTCTTTCGTCTAAATCATCAGGTAACGAATAAATCAAATTTTTACCTATGTGAGCTTTTAACAGCTTAAAAACGTAATATGTAGGCGTTTTATAAAACTTTTCAGCATCAGTTTCAAAAAGACTTTGCAACAAATTACTTAACTGAGTTTCCATTGCAAACTCAACAATATCACTGTTTCGGTAAAAAATATGCAAAGAAAGTGCCGCAAAAATAGCATCACGCATTGTTTGTTTTTGGTTTAAATCATTATTCGCAGTCGCTTGCGGATGCCAAATGCCCCATTCGTCGAAACAAATTTTAGTGTTACTATTTTCGGTAGTGTGTTCCTTTATTAAAATTCGGTGCAAATCAATATCATACTGATAACGCTCTAAAAGAGAAAGAAGCGAATAGTAACCCTCATCTGTATATTCAATATCACCGCCACACAATTCGCCGCCTTGCTTTGCGCCACCAAGATAATGATGTACCGACAAAGCATTTGGTGATAAACCACGCTGATTAGCAGTTATATGGTCAAGAGCTTTAGCGGCCCAACCAGGTAACTTGTGCCGTGTTGACATACCCAATCCGATAAAGTAAAGATCTTTTCTATCATCACGTACAACGGTTTGATATTTTAAATAAGTTTGAGCATAAGCTACAGGATTATTGTAATCTATATGCCAAACATTTTCATCTGTATTACCAACACCCCAGAATTTTACGTTGTATGGCTCAATATGTCCGTTCTCGGCACGCATTTTACCGTATTTTGTATCGGTCGATCCGTTTACATACTCAAACCAATCTAAGAATTCTTCAGGTGTACCTGTAGCGGTGTTTATGGTTATAACGGGTTCAGCGCCTGTTAGTTCGCAAAATCGCAAAAACTCATCTGTTCCAAAGTCATTTCGCCAAACTTTGCTTGATGGTAATGGTATAGGATGCATTCTGGAATAACGCTCTTTTCCTATTCCGTTTTTCCAATGGTAATGGTCAGCACAGCAACCGCCGGGCCAACGCATAGCGGCAATACCAATTTCTCTACAACCATCGATTACATCTTTTCTTATACCGTCAATATTTTCAATATCGCTATTCTCACCTACCCAAATACCATCGTATATTGTTTTGCCAAAGTATTCGAAAAAAGTAGAATGTATATATTTTGATATCTTAAAATTTTCTTTAAATCTAGGGATAATTTTAATCTTCATATGTTATCACCAAAAACTATTCTTTTACAAAAACTATATCATCGGAATTTTCGAAATACAATTCAACGCACTCAGGTGTGCAGATTGTATAAATGATTTTACCGTCTTTTCGTTTGAAATTAGCTTTAATTTTACCAGAAGGTATTGGCATTTCAAGCTCAGCCCAATCTAAATCTTCGGGAATAAACGGTTTAATTATATATGAATTTTCAATAGCATTAAAAGGCTTTATACCCATTATTTCAGCGGCATAAAAATAAGCAGGACTTGCAAAACAAGGATGACAAAGACTTGTATTCCATTTTTGGTCTTTACCCCAAGCCTCAAAGGTTGCAGTTGCACCTTCTTTAACCATATTATACCATGAATGCTCGTCTTTGCTGTTTAATAGGTCGTAGGCTAAATCTTTTTCGCCTATATCAAATAGTGCTTGTATTAGAAGACAGCCCAAGCCATTACAATTCAATCTTTTTTCTTTAATTAAATTAATTATCGGCTCATTGCCGTTTGGTGCCTTCAAATCAAAGAGCAACTGCAAGGTGTTAGCATGCAAAGAAGAATGATTAGAAATTGGTGTGTCCTTAAAAAGACCGCTTTCACTGTCGTAGGTGAAATTAATTATAGAGTTGCCAACTTTAGTATAGAGTTTTTCTAATTCTTCTGCCCTGTCTGTATTTCCTACAATGTTATAAAGATAAGCAAGTCTTTTCAAAAATCCGTAAAAGAACATATTTGCAAAGGTGCAAATTCCATGCCCTACTTTTGTAGTGTCATAATCATAATCATCTCTAAGATTTTTAGGCCAGTCTATGAGAATAACCGGCATATATTCAGCTACTTTAGGCATATGAACAATACTGTCGAGCAAATTATCTTTATTTAAGAATTGCGAATAATGATCTAAAACGCCTTCAGCAACAGGTAACATTTCTTTGAGTAACTTTTTATCACCTGTAAGGTTATAATAACTTTCTAAAAACATAGGTACCATGAAAGAATATTCGGTACAAATATTTAGATTGTATGAAGGCACGTGTGCAGGTATTGCAGGCGAATAGCGTGATGCATTTGCGAGGTCAAAAATAAACTTTTTAAAAACTCTTATATCGGCTGTCATATAATAATGCACTAAAGAAGTTGGATAAGCATCACCAACAAAGCCACCACGTTCTCTTGTAACACAATCATAATATGTATCCTGAACACCAACCTTAACAGCGTTGGCACATATATCCCAAATCTTATTCATTAAATCATTAGAACAACTGAAACTAGCTTTGTTTTCTTCAAAAGGATAATTTCTGCAAATAGCGCATACGGTACTTGGGTCAAAATCTTCAGAAACATTAAGAATTTCAGCATAACGAAAGCCTTTGTATTCAAAGAATTCCAAGGTATCTTCTTCACCCGAAAGAGTAATGTATTCTTGATAAGTAGTACTTGCACGTAATTCATATCTTACTCTGCCGTTATCAAGTAACTCTTCACCGCAACGGATAATTACAACATCATTTTTTTTACCCTTTAATTTAGCAAAAACATTACCTGCAATTTCTTTGCCAAAATCAAACCAATATCCGTTTTCTATTTTTTTAATTTCTACAGGTTTTTTGGTTTCGTGCATTACTGTAGGTGTAATTTGCGGAACTAAATTATATTCAATTGGAAATGGTTTTGCTTGAATATATGAATTAATCCAACTGCTATCGTTAAAATCGCCTTTGCGCCAATTCTTTGGGTACTTGTTATAATTAATGTTTTCAGCAAATGTTATAAGTGCACCTACAAATTCGCCATTAGTGTAATCGCTTTCAATGTATTTCCAGCTTCTGTCACTAGTAATTATCTGCTTAGTACCATCACTAAATTCTATTTCAAGTTGGGCTATAAAACCGCATAAATTATCAGCACTTAAGGTATAAACATTTGCAAGACCATAATAATGCAAATGTACTGCAATAGTATTTTCACCTTTTTTGAGTAAATCGGTTACATCAAAGCAGTTGTAATTATATGCAAATGGGTATGACTGTGCAGGTCCCTCGCCTACAAATTCGGTGTTAATATATAGCTTGTAAACATCGTCACCGGTAATAAAAATTTTAGCGCTAGTGATTTCTTTATGGTTTATTACGAATTTCTTTCTGAAAAAAGTATGAATATTCTGAATAGTTGAATTAAATTTACTATCTCGGTCGTAAATATACTTATGGTCGTTCGGTATATGATAAAATCTTTCAGAAGTTAACCAATAACCCTGCCATTTGGTTTTTTTACCTACTACTGAACGTTCTTTGTAACTTTTATAAATTTCTTTCATTTAGCACACCAACCTTACTGTATTATTTAAAATTTATTTTAAAGAATGTGGCTTAGTTGGCGAAAAACGAGTATTATTTCGTAAATGTTTGGCTCATATCCACCTGTTTTTTAACCACTTTCTCTTTTTTAAAAGTTGAAGTAGCAATTCTTTTGTT
>JAZREW010000201.1:0-8939 GCA_045661005.1 Acutalibacteraceae bacterium
TTATACTTGGAGGTTTAATTCTTTCCAATATCTCTTTGTGGCTTGGCACTCGCCTCGCCACGTTTTATTGTAGCCCTACTCGTTTTCTCTTCCCCCAGTAGAACTGGGGGTTTATTTCCACGTCTAAAGACACCAACAAAACGGTGGGACGAAACAAATCGTCCCACCGTTTTATTTCCTATCAAACTACCGTTAAATTAGTCAACAGAACACATTTTAAATTAAAATCCTATTGAAACTACCTTCATTTCAAATTTACCGCTTTTATTTTGCAATAAAATTTCGGTTTTCATATTACTTAATTGTGAAACCGGCAACTTCATTTGCAAATCTATCATACTAAAGCTATATTTTTCTTTTATTTCTATATCTTCTTTCGACTTTGAAACCTTTCTTGCATTATGCTCATACTGCAAAATTCCAAGTATTTTTTCGGTATAAGTCTCGTTAAAACCTTTTATAGTATTTGTAACTATCTCTATTGGTTTTTTAAACATAGCAGATATAATATCTTCTATTTCTTTAGCAAAGATTTCGCTATTATTATTGTAAAAATCTTTATATAGCCTTAAAAAATCACCATTATATAAATCACCAATAAGCCTGAATGTATCTCGGTATCTTTCATAAAGCAAAATCAAACAACGCAAATATTGATAATTGTTTCTTACCGGCGTACTTAAATGATAAAAATGTGAAAAAATCTTTTTGTTTTCCTTTATCATCTCAAGTTCTTCTTTAAACCCGAAAATATTTCTGCCTAAAAGCTTAATGTCTGCATCAAAATAAATCTCATCTAAATACTTTTCGGTCATTTCGGTTGCAACATTAAAAGCACAGTAGCTCATACTTGTGTGTTGCACTCCAATGTCCTGTGCCCAAAAGATTAGCTTTAAGGTTTCTAACAAGTCTTCTTCGGTTTCGTCAGGAAAACCGTACATAAAAAACAGTACCGGTTTTACGCCGTTTTTAAGGATAAACTGTATCATTTCTTTGGCATTTGTAAGGTCAAGCTTTTTATTAATAAGTTTTTGCATTCGCTCAGAGCCGGTTTCTATGCCAAACTCAATATATGTAAGGCCTGCCTCTTTCATTTTCAGAATAAGCTCTTTTGAAACACAGTTTATGCGTGAAGTGCATTTCCATTTAATGTTAAGCTTTTTTTCAATAATTTTATCGCAGATTTCTGTAACAAGCTTGTTATTTGCCGTAAAAGCATCGTGACCGAAACTAAAACTTTTAATACCAAATTTTTCTTGATAAAATTCAATTTCTTTAACTATTCTTTCTGCCGACTTTAAACGGTAGCGCCTGTTCCAAAAAAGGCTTGAACAGCAAAAAGTACAGTTATATGGACAACCTCTGCCTACATCTATAGGCATATAATAGTCTTCTTCAGCAATACCATCTTCTTTATAAGCGTTTTCATAGAATTTTTCATTCCAAAAAGGTAACGTTTCAAGGTCGGTTAAGGGTATTGCAATATGGTTGAACGTAACCTCGCCGTTTTCTCTGTAATAAAGTCCGGGAATTTGCTTAATATCACAGTCTTTTACACCCAAAATCGTACTAAAAAACGGCACCACGGTATTTTCACCCTCACCCGTGCAAACATAGTCTATAAAAGGCATATTTTGCATAGTTTCAAAGGCAGTACCTGTTGATTGCGGACCTCCTAAAACGGTGATTATACTACCGTTTTTCTGCTTTACCTCATTTGCTATTCTTAGCATTGTATGGTAATAGGGCCACAAAGTATAAAACGAAATGCATTTTGGATTAAGAGCTATTATTTCATCAACAAAATGCTTTATAAACTTATTATAATCTTTACCTATACCCTCAATATTACAAAATTTCTGCACTTTTACATTGAAACCTGCATCAATTAACTTTGAAGCAAGTAATAACGTACCGTTAACTTCATTTCTAAGCTCATTATTATCCGCAGAATTTATAAATAAAATATCAACCATTTTTATCCCTGCTTTTTTAAATACTCATAAGTTTTAATTAAGGTGTTTTCTAATGAATTTGTTCGTGAATAAATAGTATATCTGTCGCAATTATCTTTTCCCTTTTCGCATCTTTCCAGCACTATACAAGTAGGATACAAGGGACATTCGTTACATTTATCTATAGGTCTGCGATAATCACACCAAAAGGGCTTTTTGGAATTATCTTCAAACACAGAGCCGAAAGAATCATTTTCAAGGTAATGCTCGCAAAATGCCAACTTACCGTCGGGCAATATAAGTTGCATAGCAGGGTTATCTGCTTGGCAAGCATAATTTCTTATTGAGCCTATATCAGAATATCTTCGTGGTGCGAAATCCAACTTAGCAAAATAGTCCGTCATAGTTATGCAAGAATCAATCAATTCTTCTCGCTCGGCTTCGGTGTGTACTGTCTTTTCAAAGCCTACATTTTCATATAAAGGCATAACATAAAGTGATATTTTCTTCTTTTCTGTAAATCTTTCACTTAAAAAATCCGCCAGTTTATAAAGCTCGGAACAGTTATGGTAATCCATATTTAACCTTATTCTTACCGCAATACCGGCTTTAGAAAGCTTATCTATATTATCAATTACCCTATCAAAGGCATTGTTATCATCATTTTTATAATTTTTCACTCGGTTATAAGTGTCTGCCAAACCGTCTAAGGTGATTTGTAAACCTGTTAAATTCCATTTTTCTACAGCTTTTTTAATAATTTCATCATCAAATAAATAACCATTTGTAACCATAGTAGATTTATAGGTTACATTGTTTGCGGTTAAAACATCACAAATAGTATCAATGGCAGCTATATTGCAGGTTGGCTCACCGCCAAACCAGTGAATATTTACCGTTTTGCCGCCCGATTTTTCAGTTATATAGTTTGCAACCGCTATTGCGGTTTTTTCATCCATATTAATATATTTGGCGCCCGCCTCAAAGCAATAAAAGCATCTTGCATTGCAAGAGGTTGTAGGCAATATTGTAAAGGTTGTAATATGCTTTACAGGGGTAAAGTTTTTTGAAATATTACGCAAAGAATCCGCTGTTTGCTTTTCGTTAAAATTTTCCTCAACTAAAAACAGTAGTTCTACAAGCTCTGCTTTAAGGCTTTCAAAACCAGTAAAATCCAACTTATTAAAAGCTATACTTTCTTTGTTGTCTAGCAAAATAATAGCTTTAGTAAGGTTGTTTAAAATCAACATACCATCGTCTACTGTAGTATAAATCAAATAATGCAATTTTCTATAGTTTACATTTGCATTATAGCTACGCTTGCCCACAACTAAATCAATAAGGCTGTTTGTTTTTTGAATAAGCTTCATTTTGTTACCTCTTTTTAACTAGCTAACAGTCGATTTTTTATCTCTTAGTAATGAACAAGGGGAACGATAATAATCGTTCCCCTCGATTTTCACTGTATTGTAGTGAAATTAGTCAAGATCACATACGTCTGGAGTAGCGTTCTCTACAGGAGCAGCAGGTGCAGATGCAGTGATAACGTCAGCAACGTTGAACTTTACAACTTCGAGCTCGAATTTCATTATGTATTTCACCTCAATATAATAAAATAAACAAGTTTAACATTCAATAATTAATAATTAAATATTAGCTATTGAAATATGCATTTGCAGCATCGCCATACATCATCATAGCTTCAATTGCTGCAACAAGTTTTGTATTAGAAGAGTTAGCATCGATAAGCTTACGAGCAACGTCTTCAATACTCATCTCAAGATAATAACCAAGAGCGCCATTATCGTTTTTGAAAGTAAATGTAACCTTCTTACGCATATCCTTAGCAGCGATACCGTTGTAGAGGAACTCATAACGGTCTGTACGGCCAGTCTGTAATACATAGTCGCCATCTGCAAACTCTTGAACAACAGGGTTACCATCTTTACCAGTATAGGTAGCTACAGCAACAAGGTTGCCAAGTGGCTCTGTGCCCTTGTAGAAGTCAGTACGGAAACCGAGCTTCATAGAAATAACAGAACCAAGGTCCAAAGCTGATGAATGGTAACCTACATGGTTACGATTAGCAGCAGCAGTGTTAACAAGCTCATTTACAGAAGTATCTGCAATTACAGGAGTAGTTTCTGTTACATAGTCAGCATAAACACCGAGATAATCGGTAGCCATATCTTCAAGATTGAAGTTGAAGTTTACCTGACAAGCTGCACCGTATGTAAGCATATTAGCATACAAAGCTTTTTCTGTTTCAGAAGCAGCAGCAGCACGTGATGTTGTATAGTCGGTAAGTTTCTTGTTGTATACAAGACCGCTCCACCATTTACCATTGTACTTAACGAATACAGTAGATGTCATAGTAGTGGTCATTTCTTTACCTGCAACGCCCATGCTTACAACATAGTAAGGCTTAGAAGCATCAGAATCGTCATAATCAGCATCAGCAATGTTAGTTACTTTACGAACACGACCGGTTTCTTTCTGCATATCAAGTACAAAGTAAACATCTTCGTAAGCGCCTTGACGCTCTAAGTGCTTAGGCTGAGCCTTGAAGTTGAAAAGAATTTCAGACTCAAGAACAGCGTTCTGAGTACCTGTGGTGTAGTAGTGATAGTAGCTGATTTCTTCTTCAATGATTTCGCCACAATCAGCGCACTGGAAGTAAGCAACACCCTTAGCGGTTTCGCCGTTAGCATCACCCTGAGCTGCTACGAATTCATGATCATCATCATAGTAGAACTCAACGTTTGTGTGCTGACAAGCAACAACTGCTTCTTCAACAGTGAAAGCTGCGAAAGTACCATCGATAGTAACTAATGCATTACCATCAGTAGCCTGAATAACAGGAGCAGGATAAGCTGCATCGCCAATAGCAGCGTCAGCAGCAACAGTTACAGCGATATCAAAAGTGAAAGCTGCAACAGCATCAACGCCTTCAAAGTTAGCAAGTTCCATGAACTTAACATACTTACCGGTTGCATCTGAACCGATCTGATAGTTACCAGCGCCTTCTTCATCGTCCCATTCTACCAAAGTGATACCGTTAGCGGTAACAGCATCGATAGAAGCAACAACAGCTGGAACATAAACCTTAAGTATAACGCCCTGAATTTCAGAGAAATCAGAAACAGTAAACTTAATGGTAGCTGACTCACCGGGCTTTACTGTAACAGCCTCGGTTGAGTATGAGGGGTTTGTTGTCAAAGCGTTAGCTGAGATAGCGCCTGCAAACAATGTAAGGCAAAGTGCAAGAGCTAGGCAGCATGCGATTGACTTTTTGAAAAGTTTTCTCATAAAAATACTCCTAACCGGCATAAGCCGAAAAAATAGAATAGCGCCACAGGGAACTGGAAAACGCTAAGAGAGAGGGGAAGTCACTATGGCTGAGTATATTATACCAAGTCTATACGTAAAATGCAAGAATAAAAATCAGAAAAATAACCGCACTATTCATAAAAATAAAAGGCATTTTTTTGTTAAAATAAACAAAACCTATTTATATTGTGCTTTTTAGCGGGTTTTGATACCCATTTTACTGTGTAAAATTGTATAAATAGTATAACTTTCTTCTTTTGCCGTTCTAAATATTATTATTTATGCTTAGCTAATAAAACCTCAGTATTAGTACCGTAGTAGATATCTTCCTTGCCCGAAATCATTTTGCAAAATTCCTCAAATTTCGCCCAATTTTTCTGTGCATCAAACTCATAAGCATGACCCCAAATATAAAAGATTTTGGGGCTATCAGGTTGCAACTTTATGAATTCTTCACCAAGTTCAAACAGTTTATCCATTTCATTGTGATGTATAGTGGGATTAAATCTATAAAGGTTATCCTGCAAATCAAAATTATATGTACTCTTAGTAGTACGAGAATAAAGAACGCCGGTCTTGTTTTTAAGAATTTCAGCCACACGGTCATCATTGGGACCATTTGGATAAGCCATACCAACCACATCATATCCTATAGCCTTACTCAAAGCCTTGCGGTCTTCTTCAACCTCGAAGATAATCTCTTCTTCACTGAGCTCTGTTAAGGTGGGATGATTAACGGTATGTACTGCCACTTCGTGGCCTTTATAAATTTCGGGCAATTCTTCTGCAGGAAATTTTGAATGAGCTGCAAACTTGCCGTCTACATAAATATGACCTGGTTGACCAAATCTACCTGAGTTTATATTAAATGTACCCTTTAAACCATACTTGTCAAAAAGCTCTATCAAGCGATAGTCTTGGGTTACACCGTCATCATAACTAAAAGTAATTGCCTTCATTTTTCCGTTGAACATAAGCGAACCCTCCTAAAAAAGAAAGAGAGCCTTTGTAAAAAGACTCTCTTGAATTTAATAATTAGCCGTTGATAGCAGTAACAACGCCTGAACCAACAGTACGACCACCTTCACGGATAGCGAAACGAAGACCTTCTTCGATAGCGATAGGAGTGATAAGCTCAACATCCATCTCTACATTATCGCCAGGCATACACATTTCTGTGCCTGCAGGAAGAGTGATTACACCAGTAACGTCAGTAGTTCTGAAATAGAACTGAGGACGATAGTTGTTGAAGAAAGGAGTATGACGTCCACCTTCTTCTTTGCTAAGAACGTAAACCTGACCATGGAACTTTGTGTGTGGGTTGATTGAACCTGGCTTACAAAGAACCTGACCACGCTCGATCTCGTCACGGCCTACGCCACGGAGAAGAGCACCTACGTTATCACCAGCCTCACAGTATGTGAGAGTCTTACGGAACATTTCCATTGAAGTAACAACAGTCTTAGCACGTTCTTCGGTAAGACCGATGATTTCAACTTCGTCACCAGCATTTAACTGACCACGCTCAACACGGCCTGTAACAACAGTACCACGACCAGAAATAGTCATAACGTCCTCGATAGGCATAAGGAAAGGAAGGTCTGCCTTACGATCAGGAGTAGGAATGTAGCTGTCTACAGCATCCATGAGTTCCTGGATAGGAGCATAGATTGGATCTGAAGGATCAGTAGCTGCACTGTCAAGAGCCTTGAAAGCAGAACCCTTGATGATAGGTGTATCATCGCCAGGGAATTCATACTTGTCAAGAGGCTCACGGATTTCCATCTCAACGAGTTCGAGAAGCTCAGGATCATCAACAAGGTCAGTCTTGTTCATGAATACTACGATGTAAGGAACGCCAACCTGACGAGCAAGGAGAAGGTGTTCTTTAGTCTGAGCCATAGGACCATCAGTAGAAGCGATAACAAGGATCGCGCCGTCCATCTGAGCAGCACCGGTGATCATGTTCTTAACATAGTCAGCGTGTCCGGGGCAGTCAACGTGTGCTTAGTGACGAGCGTCTGTCTCGTACTCAACGTGTGCGGTATTAATTGTAATACCTCGCTCTCTCTCTTCAGGAGCCTTATCGATGTTTGAATAATCTTCGAATGCTGCCTGACCCTTAAGAGAAAGGAACTTAGTGATTGCTGCGGTTAAAGTAGTCTTACCATGGTCAACGTGACCGATGGTACCAATGTTTACGTGGGGCTTATTTCTTTCAAAAGCTGCCTTTGCCATTGTAAATTTCCTCCTTAGAAATTCAAATTTTTATTTTAAATATAGTTTACCAAAAATTTATGCAAATTTCAAGTATTTTTTACTGCCAGATTAATCTTTCTTTGCTCTAGCAGAAATAATCTTTTCAGAAATGCTCTTAGGCACTTCCTTGTAACCGTCTGGTTCCATTACGTACTGGCCACGACCCTGTGTTTTTGAACGAAGGTCGGTAGCGTAACCGAACATATCGCCGAGAGGTACACGTGCATTAATCTGCTTAACGCCTGCACGATCCTCGAAGCCTGCGATTTCACCACGACGAGAGTTAAGGTCGCCGATAACGTCGCCCATATACTCTTCAGGAACAATAACTGTAACCTTCATGATAGGCTCTAAGAGAACAGGGTCTGCCAAACGGCAAGCCTCTTTGAATGCCATAGAACCGGCAATCTTAAATGCCATTTCAGAAGAGTCAACTTCGTGGTAAGAACCATCATAAAGAGTAACCTTAACGTCAACTACAGGGTAGTTAGCAAGAACACCTGCTTGTAAAGCACCCTTAATACCAGCGTCAACAGCGGGGATGTATTCCTTCGGAACAGTACCACCGGTTACGCTATTGATGAACTCATAGCCCTTACCGGACTCATTAGGCTCAACAATAATCTTAACATGACCGTACTGACCGGAACCACCAGACTGACGCTTGTACTTAGTTTCGTGGTCAACCTTTTTACGGATACTTTCTTTATATGCAACCTGAGGTGCACCAACGTTTGCTTCAACCTTAAATTCACGGAGCAAACGGTCAACGATGATTTCAAGGTGTAACTCACCCATACCGGCAATAATTGTCTGACCGGTTTCTTCATCGGTATAAGCCTTGAAGGTAGGATCTTCTTCAGCAAGCTTAGCAAGGGAGAGACCCATCTTCTCCTGACCTGCTTTTGTCTTAGGCTCGATAGCTACACGAATAACAGGCTCTGGGAAGTTCATTGATTCAAGGATAACAGGATGCTTTTCATCACAAAGAGTATCACCGGTTGTGGTGTTCTTAAGACCAACAGCAGCAGCGATATCGCCGGCATATACAGTCTCAAGGTCTTCTCTGTGGTTAGCATGCATCTGCAAGATACGTCCAAGACGTTCTCTGTTCTGTTTTACTGAGTTGTAAACACCGCTACCGGCATCAACAGTACCTGAGTAAACACGGAAGAAGCAAAGCTTACCTACAAATGGGTCGGTAGCAATCTTGAATGCGAGAGCAGCAAAAGGCTCATCGTCAGAAGAATGTCTAACCTCAGGCTCATCTGTATCAGGGTTGATACCCTTAATAGCTTCAACGTCTGTAGGAGCAGGCATGTAATCTACAACTGCATCAAGCAAAGGCTGAACGCCCTTGTTTCTGTAACAAGTACCGCAGCAGATCGGAACCAT
>JAZREW010000202.1:0-4081 GCA_045661005.1 Acutalibacteraceae bacterium
TAGCCGCACCAAGATGCTTTGAAATTGAGAAAAAACTAAAGCAACGTTGTGATATTCCTGTATTTCATGATGACCAACACGGTACCGCAGTTTGCGTTGCCGCCGCAGTTATAAATGCGTTAAAGCTTGTTAAAAAGAACATAAGCGAAATTAAATGTATTATTAACGGTGCGGGTGCGGCAGGCACAGCAATTGGCGAGCTTTTATTGGCTTTAGGGGTTAAAAATCTTATAATGTGCGATAAGGCGGGTGCTATTTATGAAGGTATGCCCGAATTAAGCGATGCACATACCGCACTTTCTAAAATTACTAACCCTAATAAAGAGAGTGGTTCTTTGGCGGATGTTTTAAACGGTGCAGATGTATTTATTGGTGTATCGGCACCTAATATTGTTACAAAAGAAATGGTAGCTACCATGAATGAAAATGCCGCAGTTTTTGCAATGGCTAATCCTGTGCCCGAAATTATGCCGGATGAGGCTAAAAAGGGCGGGGCAGTAGTAATTGGTACAGGTAGGTCTGATTTCCCGAATCAGATAAATAATGTACTCGCTTTCCCAGGTATTTTCCGTGGTGCACTAGATGTAAGAGCATCTGATATAAATAAAGAAATGGAAATGGCTGCAGTTTACGCTATTGCAGGTTTAGTTTCGGATAGTGAACTGGATTACGAGTATATACTGCCAAAAGCGTTCGATAATCGTATTGCGCCCGCAGTAGCTGCCGCAGTAGCAAAAGCCGCCAGAGATTCAGGTGTAGCACGTATCTAAAGCTCGGTAGGGTAAATACCTAAAAGCAATAGTATGGTGGTGCTTGCCATAATAGAAAACGGCTTATATTGTTTTTTTAGTTTTATTTTAAATTCGGCAGGTTCTATTAAAGTGCCATATGGTATGGATATAGCACGCTGAAGAGAAATAAGTAAATTTTCAGTATTAAAGCTTGAAACGGTAACGGTGTTTTTTGCGTTCATACCACAGGTGATAACGGATGTTTTATTTTTGCTGAATATATCGAGCGCATGTCTGTTATTTTCTTCGCAAATACCGGTTATACCGAAAGGCAAATATTGTTCTTTAAATCTTAGGGTATCGTCTGTGAAAACAGCGATACCCTTGTTTATTTTTAGGTTTGTTTTTTTATATATGCTTACAACGGTGAATTTTTGGTCACCGCTAAAAATGTTGTTATCAGAGATATGTGTTGCACCGAAATTTTTTAAAATTTCAAGTATTTCATATTCGGTTTTGCTTTTTCTGTTTGAAAAAAGAATTACCATTGTTTCACCATTTAATGTTAAATGAAATAAAAAAGACGCAGTAGGAAATTATAAAAAATCCTACTACGTCTATTATTAACATTAATTACTAAATTATTACGTTAGATAAGGTATAACCCCGACTCTAACACAACAAATCGATTATTAGCTATGTTTATATATTGATAAATAGGTTCTTCAAATTCTTCGCAATCCAATACAGAAAATGTGTTAAGGTTAATTTGCAAAAGCTTTTGCGAGCCTTGGTTGGAAATTATAGCATTGTTGCCTTCTAAAAACATAGAACGTGGTTTGTTAAATGGTGAATTAGCACCGCCGCCTATACGTAGCTCTTCACGCATGGTGGCAAGATTATATCGCAAAATAGCATTGCATTCAGCGTAGCTTGTCCAAAGAGCGTCATTGTATAATATCATATCAGTAGGTACACACGACCTGTAAATCAAATTGCCTGACCACATAGGTGTGGCGTCAGTATCAAGCAGTTGAGCTTTACCGTCGGTCGATAAAAGAAAGACCTTTCCGTTAGGTAAAACAATTGATTTTACTGTTATATAGTTATCGCAATTAGCCACAACTGCTTTATAGTTGTGACCGAATTTTGTTATTAAATAAACGTTTTTTGCAACATCGGTAAATCTGCCCGTATCAAAAGAAATCATTTTATAGGCTACAATTACATTGTCATCTACCGTATCTTTTTTATAAGAAAATAATATACCGTTTGTAAGGGGTAAAACTTCGTATACTTCACCCTCAAAAATCTGTTTCATTGTTTACTCCCAAAATTTAATTTAGTGTTGAAATTGCGCCTTTTTCAAGCATTTTTTGAGCGGCTAGCAAAACGCCCGCCTTGGCGCTGTGAAAGTTAAGACCGCCCTGCATCCAAGCGGCAAAAGGCTCTCTTAAAGGTCCGTCTGCAGAAAGCTCTATTGAAGCGCCAAGCGTAAAAGCACCTGCCGCCATTATAACAGGGTCTGTGTAACCTGGCATATCCCAAGGCTCAGGCACTACAAAAGAGTCTACAGGTGCGCCCGATTGCATACCCTGACAGAAAGAAACTAGTCCATCAGCTGTACCTAAAATAACGCATTGTATTATATCACCACGTATTTCATCGCTTTTAGGTGTTACATCAAAGCCTAAAAGCTCAAATAAAGCGGCTGTGTAAATTGCGGTTTTCAAGGCTTCACCAACAACGTGCGGTGCTGAGAATAAGCCTAAATATAACTCACGGCTATGACCTAACGTAGCACCAACCTCTCTGCCAACACCGGGGCAGGTCATACGTGCGGCACATTTTTCTATAAGCTCTTTTTTACCGGCTATATATCCGCCTGTTGGGGCAATACCGCCACCCGGGTTTTTAATTAGCGAGCCTGCTATCAGGTCGGCGCCCACATCACAAGGCTCTTTCTTTTCAACAAACTCACCGTAGCAGTTATCTACCATAACAATACTGTCAGCCGAAACCTCACGCACTATTGAAATTAGCTTTTCAATAACATCTATTGTAAGGCTTGGTCTTGTGCTGTAACCACGTGAACGCTGAATATATGCCATCTTATATTTATTAGCTTTAAGGGCAGATTTTATACCCTCAAAGTCGGGTGTGCCGTCGGGCAATAGGTCTACTTGTGCGTATTCTACACCAAAATCTGCAAGTGAACCGTCAACCACTTCATCTATGCCAAATACACCTGTTATTGTATCGTACGGTCTGCCTGTAAGTACAAGCACACGGTCACCCGGGCGCAATACACCAAATAATGCTACTGTTAATGTATGTGTACCCGAAGCAAAGGTGTGTCGCATAAGAGCATCTTCAGCGCCCATACATTCTGCCATTATTTTTTCAAGCGTATCTCTACCACGGTCATCATAACCGTAGCCTGTAGAAGCAGACATGGCAGATTCACTTACACCATTGTTAATAAAAGCAGAAAGCACTTTTAATTGACAGTACTCTGTAATTTCGTCAATTCTTGCAAACTGCTTGCTGGATTTTTCCAAAGCTTTTTTATCAAGCTCTAAAAGTCTGTTATCAATATTAAAAAAGTTAGTTATATTCATTTGTTTTCACCCAATATCCTGCATAATAAAGCAGTTCAAATCCGTTATTTTCGTAAAATCCTTTTACTTTATCACGGCAACAAACCAAAAGCTTTTTGCCATAATTTTTAGTTAATATACCTTTAAGCGCTATGCTCCCATAACCTTTTTCGTGGCTCGCAATACCGTTTATAATTGCGTTTTTACCCGAATGAAAGGTTATTACTGCACATTTTTCTTTAATGCCAAAATAATTAGCCGAGCCTTTATTTAATCTGCGACAATAGTCAACCGCAAAAAAAGGGTATTCAGGTAACGATAAGCCATCAACATCAAGCAAAGAATAAAGCTCTTTACTGGAAAGAATGTCACTCTGCAATTCACTTTGTACATCAGCCATACGCCACATAATATTAATGCGCTCTTGCGGGATACGGTCAAGATTTTTTAAAGTTTCCAAGTCGCTAAAAATACAAGCAGGGCAGAGTACATCAATAAATTCTTTCAATTCCTCTATGTCGGCATTATTGTTGTAAATTATCATATTACCATCTGTCATGGCAATAACCGCCTTGGCCTCGTCCTGACACCAGAACATTACACGGTCATCATCACAATAACAGTCATAAAGGCATTGTATTTTTAAAAATTCGGCATTGTATTCTTTGATTTTTGGCAATTTATTTACAAGTGAAATCATTCAATCTCACCCGAACAAATACCGTTTAACATATATCTGGCTAATTCAAG
>JAZREW010000203.1:0-3067 GCA_045661005.1 Acutalibacteraceae bacterium
GTTAGCGGTTCTTCTTCTGAAAAGGTTGTTGAAACAGCCGCTAAGGCAGAAGCTACTGATTATTTTACCACCACTAAAAAAGAACGTGAATCCGCCAGAAACGAGGCTTGTGAAACAATAGAGGAACTGCTGAAAAGCGAAAAGCTGACTGATGAGGATAAAAAATCTGCACTAGCTAAAATAGAAGAAATAGGCGGAAGAATAGAAAGCGAAAGCAATATAGAAAGCTTGCTTAAAGCAAAAGGCTTTGAAAAAAGTCTGGCAGTTATTAACGATACGGGTATAACAGTAGTTGTAAAATCAGAGGGTCTTACATCTGCTCAAACGTTACAAATACAGGATATAATAACCACCGAAACCAATATAACGCTTGAAAAAATTAAAATAATTCCCGTAGCTAAATAAAAAATGTTGTGTTATTTAAAAAATGTGGTATAATATAGTTAAAATGAAGAATTTAGATTTTCCATATCAAACAAAACGGAGGATACTTATGAATAATAACAGAACAGAGCTTTCTATAAATACAGAAGTTCTTGAAAAAATGACCGAGATGGCAGCCAAGGAAGTTGAGGGCGTTGTAGGTCTTGCTAAAAAGGCTATAGACCTTAAAGGTGCTGTTAAAAATAAAAACGCTTTCAAGGGCGTAAAGGCTGAAAGCGTAAATGGTGCTATTAAGCTTACTGTTTATATCTGTGTTGGCAAGAATGCTGATGTTAAGGCTGTTGCTGAAAAGGTACAGCAGAATGTTAAGGATAAAATACAGACTATGACAGGTACAGCAGTAACACAGGTAAATGTCAATGTTGCTGATGTTGAAATTGGCGAAGATAAAGAAGCTTAATTTAATATAGCTTTAATTTAGCAGGGGTGGTTTTAACCATCTCTGTTTTTTTGTAAAAAAATATCTCCTGCGAAAAAACGCAGGAGATAAAAGCTTTTAAATTTTATTCTTCATCCAAATAAGAAAGAACCGGTTTTTCATCTTTACCTTTAATATTGCGGTTTACATAGCTCTTTGTGATTTTAACAACTAAAGGACAAAGAACAAGTACACCGATAAGGTTAGGAACCATCATAAGACCGTTGAAGGTATCTGAAATGTCCCAAGCAAGTGAAGATGTAAGAACTGCACCGAAGATAACTGTGCAAACGTGGATAATTCTGAAAATGTATGTAGTTTTTGCGCCAAAGAGATATTCCCAAGCCTTTGAACCGTAGTGTGACCAACCAAGAACAGTTGTGAAAGCAAAGAGGAACATAGCAATAGCAATAAATCTTTGACCAATATTACCCCAATGGAATACTTCGTTGAAAGCACCGCCTACGAGGGTGGCATCGCTAAGACCTTCTGCAATAGCGCCTGTTTCAACGTTGAAAACGCCGCCTTTAAGACCGCCCGAAGTAAGAACAACCAATGCTGTCATTGTGCAAACTACCATTGTATCTGCAAATACTTCGAATATACCCCACATACCCTGTTTAACAGGTTCTTTAATGTTTGAGTTAGAGTGAACCATAACAGAAGAACCGAGACCTGCTTCGTTTGAGAAAACGCCACGCTTGAAACCGTTTGTCATAGCAATAATAACGCCGCCGATACCGCCGCCTACGAATGACTGTGGCTTGAATGCATTAACAAAGACTGCTTTGAATGCAGGAATAATTGCATCATAGTTGATACCGATAATAACAAGAGAACCTACAACATAAAGAACAACCATGAAAGGAACGATTTTTTCAGCAACATTAGCAATTCTCTTGAGACCGCCTAATGTGATAAGTGCGGTAAGAGCCATAATAACAACGCCGATAAGAATGTTGTAAAGAGAAACATCGCCAACTGCTTTAATAGAAGAAAGGGCTTCAACATCGAAAGCTGCTGCTACGTTTGCAACAATTTTGTTAACCTGACCCATACTACCAATACCGAAAGAAGCAAGCATAGTAAAGATACAGAAAAGAACTGCTAAAATTTTACCTATATTCTTACAACCCTTTTTGGCGCCAAGACCGTCACGAAGATAGTACATAGCACCGCCGGACCATTCGTCGTTCTCGTTTTTACGACGGAAGTAAAGACCTAAAACGTTTTCTGAATAGTTGGTCATCATACCAAAGAAAGCTGCAATCCACATCCAGAATACTGCACCAGCACCACCAATACAGATAGCTGCAGCAACACCTGCAATATTACCTGTACCTACAGTTGCGGCAAGAGCGGTACACAAAGCCTGGAAAGGTGAAATTGAACCCTTTTCTTTACTGTGGCCTATAACGTCCTTCTTGAACATACTGCCTATTGTTTCTTTCCACCAATGGCCAATGTGAGAGATTTGGAACACCTTTGTGATTATGGTGGTTATAATGCCTGTGCCTATAAGCAAAGCGAGACCCCAGATTCCCCATACGACACCATTGATACTGCCGTTAATTTCTGCAATTTTGTCTAACATAATTTTCTCTCCTTTAAAATATAATTGCAAAAAAATATCCGAGCCGCAAAAACGGTTCGGACAACAAAAATACAAGCAAAAATATAAATTTTTCTGCACTTTGTCCTTTTGCCTGAGAGATTAGCTTTCGCCTTGCCCCTTCGGCACCCGTTTTAACGGACTTCTCCAAAGTTCTATCCGCTAACAGTTGTATAAACTTCTGCTAGTTTCATATAGATGTGAATTATAATATCACATGTCTTTTCAAATTTCAACACTTTTTTCAAAAAAATATCAACATATTACAAATTACCGCAAATTTTTGAAGAATTTCTGCACAATTTCAAGGCATTCGTCCTCGCAGATACCGCCGTAGACCTCCACCTTGTGATTGTATGGTAAATCGCAAAGGTTAATAATACTGTCAACACTACCGGCTTTGGCGTCGTAAGCGCCAAAAATGAGCGTTTTAATTCGTGAATTGATTATGGCGCCTGTGCACATAGGGCAGGGCTCAAGGGTTACATACATTTCGCAACCGTCAAGCCGCCAACTGCCCAAAGCCTTGCAGGCGTTGTTAATAGCTTCTATCTCGGCGTGGGAAAGTGCGTTTTGTTTTGCTTCTCTTTCAT
>JAZREW010000204.1:0-3577 GCA_045661005.1 Acutalibacteraceae bacterium
CCTAAAATTGTTGTTACAGCTTACGGAATTAATGATTTTCATAGAAAAAATATAGAGGTAATTGAAAAAGATACTACCGAATTTCTTGAAAAGTTAAAAGAGGTATATAAAAATTCTAAAATAGTTTCAATAATTCCGTTATGGACGGTATGGAATATAAGTGATGAAAACCATAAAGCTGACGAGAGAAAATGTATTAAAAATATTTACGAAAAATACAGTGATTATATAATAGATGGGTACAATATTATACCTCATGATAAAAAATATTTTGCTGACGATGTTCATCCTAATGACGATGGCTTTGCATTTTATGGAGAATATTTAACAAAAGAGCTTGCGGTAATTTTTGAAAAATTATGAGGGTAAAACGTTTGGCAGGCCGTGGCTTGCAATACATTTAAACAAATAATTAATTATTTGTTTAAATTTTAAATAGTGGAGGCAAAAAAATGAAAAAAGAATTTAGTTTTAATTATGGCGAAAAACAATGTACTTTTGCAGTACAGGAAAATGCGGTTTATGAGTTGGGAAAAGATGTAACCGTTAAGGTAATATGTAAAGATTATCCCGAATTTAACGCATCTTATTGGACATTGTATTTCGAGAATAATAGTGATAAAAATTCAGAAATAGTTTCTGATATTTGGGATTGTAATACTTTGCTTCCGTTAACATATCCAAGAGAGCCAAGACACGGTTTTAGACCTGTTAAGGGTGACGCTTGTGTAATAACTATGAATGGAATGGTAATGGGCGATTACTATTGGGATAATGACAAAGTAAGCGCTACTGAATATAACTTTAATTATGAATACCTTGATAAAACACCCGCTAAAAGTTTTACTAACATAGGCGGTCGCTCAAGTGACGGTATAATGCCGTTTTTTGATGTTACCGCAAATGATGACGGTTATATTGCCGCTATAGGATGGACAGGGGACTGGAAAACCGAATATTCTAAGGTTGCTGACGGAATAATTATGAAAAGCGGTCTTAAAGAAACAAGGTTTTATTTAAAACCGGGTGAGAAAATTCGCACATCTTCTACACTAATTATGGGTTATACCGCTACAGAAGATAAACATAATAAATTCCGTAAGTTAATCAAAAATCATTTTTCGCATAAGAGTAATAATTCTATGCGTGACGGCATTATGGCGTGTGAGCTTTGGGGCGGTCTTACTAGTGAAGAAATGATTAAAAGAATAAATGATTTTAAGAATTATGATATTAATTTTGAGGATGTTTGGTTAGATGCCGGATGGTACGGTCAATGCCAAAAGTGCGACGAGCCTTTCACGGGAGATTGGAGCGCACATACGGGTGAGTGGGATATAAACACCCGCATTCATCCCAATAATTTAACCGATGTACGTGATGCTGCAAAAGATGCAGGAATGAAGTTAATGTTTTGGGTTGAGCCTGAAAGAGCTATTAAAGGAACAAAATTAACAGAAGAACATCCTGATTGGTTTTTGAAATTACCAAACACCAACAACACTATTTTAAATTATGGAAATAGAGAAGCACTTGAATATGTTTTTGATTTGCTTTCAAATTATGTAAGTGAATTAGAGCTTTCTTGTTATAGACAGGACTTTAATACCGAACTCACAGAATATTTCAAAGCGTATGACGAAGAAAACAGACGTGGTATTACAGAAATTAAGCATATTACCGGTATGTATGAAATCTGGGATAGATTGCTTGAGAAATATCCACACCTGATAATAGATAACTGTTCTTCGGGTGGCAGAAGAATAGATATTGAAACCTTAAAACGTTCAATACCTTTCTTTAGAAGTGACTATCAGTGCAATTTCAATGAAAATTCTGAGGTTTTGCAGGTGCATAACTCAAATATCTCTTGTTATTTGCCCTATAACGGATGTACAAGTAAAACTAAATGCGATACTTATGCAACCAGAAGCTCTTTCTCTTCGAGCTGGGGCGGTGCGTTTTATAACGCTGTTTTCCAAAGTATGAGTGAAGATGATTTAAAATGGGCAAAGAAGATAACTGACGAATACAGAAGAATTAGAAAGTATTTATCACAAGACTTTTTCAATCATGCTTCGGTTACTTTTGATGATACTGCATGGACTATCTGGCAGTATCACGATAACGATGCGCAAAGCGGTATTGTTATGGCGTTCAGAAGAGAGAATTCGCCATTTGAAAATGTTGAAATAGAATTAAAATCAACATTTGAAAATAAAGAGTATTTGTTTGAAAATCTTGATACAAATGCTGAATTTTGCGGAAACAACAAGTTAAAAATAGAGCTCGCAGATAAACGTAGTTGTGTGATTATTGAATATAAAATTAAATAGTTTGGTTGATTTATAGTCTTCTAAGTGTGAAAAAACGTCCATTCTTGATTTAGGATGGGCGTTTTTACTGTGTGCAGTTAGTAGTTATAAGATTTTTGGCATTTTTTATAACGGTTGCATGGCACCAAAAAATGCATGGTGAATATGACGAAAAAAGAAATAATCAGTAGTTGAAAATGTGAAAATTTTGTGCATTTTTTTAAATTGAAATAATTGATTTTTGGAATGTAATGTGCTATAATAGTAGCCCACTAAAAATAATGGTATAAAATCAATGAAAATTTATATTTAAAAAAGGGAGATTAAAAAATGAAAAGAAGGATTCTTGCAGTACTGCTTGCGCTAAGCCTTTTGGTGTCTGTTTTACCTATGGGTACAGTGGTTACATCAGCGGCAGAGTCACCAAGCGATGTTACTATAACTGTGCTGGATTCGAATGGTAATAACATTACCGATTCTAATTTAAAGGTTAGTGTAACACGTGTGTACAAGCGATGGGGACGTACTTATACCCAAAATGTTACGGTGACAAATCACGGTAGCGGTGTGTTTGGTTATGATGTTAATAGTTCAACCCAAAGCGAAACTCAGTATTATACTGCAAACGTAACATTGCAGGCAGATGGACGTACATACACAACAAGTGAGCAGATTGCCAAAAATGCAAATTCTGTTGTAATTACGTTAGAAGATTTCACACAAGAAGATAAATGGGCGACCTTTGATATTTACTACATTGCTGACGGCCATTTCCCAGAAACTTTTTATGGTTACGGTGATGCTGCACACTATGGTCCTGCAGGCGATGATACGCCATTACTTTCTATAAATGTTAATATAACAAAGTTAAGAAGTGCAGAGTATGCTGATAGAGTTTTGTATCAAGAAAATGTTGAAAATGCATATCACTTTATACCTGCAAAGATTTCTGAAGTTGATGCAAATGAAAAAGATGAAAACGGTGTATCTATAGCATATAAGGAAAATATCGAGTATGCTAAAGCCTTTTGGGAAGCAGTAAAGGAATGTATGGATGAAGAGTCTATAGAAGCGTTTAAGGCTACAGGTCTTTTCAACACCTTCGTTATATATTGCCTTAAGAACCAAGGCACAGCTGCAAAGCCTGATAATCACGGTGACGGTATACTTTCTGTAACACCGCCTGTTTACGTTATAGAAATGTATGACCATGAGGGTAACATCTTCGGCGGTTATACCGATGACCTTGAAACCATAACGAA
>JAZREW010000205.1:0-9707 GCA_045661005.1 Acutalibacteraceae bacterium
GCTTATTCTGAAATTTTATTGCTTAAAGCTGAACTTGAAACGGCACAGGCAGTAATGGAAAACAGTCAAACAGAAGAAAATATTAAGCATTACACTAATTTGCTTGATACCTTTAATAATCTTGGTGGTTTTTATTTTGAAAGGGAATACGAAGCGGCAATTAAGCATTTTGGCTTTACTGAAGAACAAAAGAAAAGACCTCTTTCGGAATTTTCGGGTGGACAGCGAACTAAAATAGCTTTTTTGAAATTATTGCTTTCTAAACCCGATATTTTGCTTTTAGACGAGCCTACTAACCATCTTGATATTGAGCCGGTTGAATGGCTTGAAGAATATTTGAAAAGCTATAAAAAAGCATTTGTTGTGGTTTCGCATGACAGAATGTTTCTTGATAATGTTGTAAATACCGTTTACGAGATAGAACACGGTAAAACAAATAAATATGTAGGTAATTACTCGCAGTTTACGGTGGCTAAAAAGCTTTTACGTGAGCAACAGGCTAAGGAATATCTTGCTCAGAAAAAGGAAATAGCACGCTTACAGGAGTTAGTTGAAAGATTTAGATACAAGCCTACCAAAGCGGCTATGGCGCAATCAAAGCTAAAACAGATAGAGCATATGATACCTATAGAGGCGCCTGAAGCTTACGATATGCGAACATTTCACAGCAGTTTTGAACCTGATGATATTGGCGTTAAGGATATGCTTTTGGTTTCAGAGCTGGAAGTTGGTTATGATAAAAAGCTTTCTACTGTAAATCTTGATGTTAAACAGGGTGAGCGTATTGGTATAATTGGTGGTAACGGATTGGGTAAATCTACCTTTATACGCACACTTATGGGCAAGGTTAAGGCTATTTCGGGTGAATATAAGTTTGCACCAAGGGCTACTATAGGGTATTTTGATCAGCAGATGGCGCAGTATACGTCCTCTGATACCGTGCTTGAAGATTTTATGAAAAGCTTTCCGCACTTGACCGAGCTTGAAGCCAGAAAAGCTCTGGGAGCTTTTGTTTTTAGCGGTGAAGATGTATTTAAAACTATTGATATGCTCTCGGGTGGCGAGCGTGTAAGGTTGGCGCTTTGCAAAATTTTCAAAAAAAAGCCTAACTTTTTAATTCTGGATGAGCCTACTAACCATATGGATATAGTGGGTAAGGAAACGCTTGAGGATATGCTAAATGAATATAGCGGTACACTTATTTTTGTATCGCACGACCGTTATTTTATTCGTAAGGTGGCTACAAAGGTTCTCGAATTTACAAATGGTGAAACAAAGCTGTATCCCTTTGGTTATGAGCAGTTTTTACAACAGCAAAACCAAAAATCGATAGTAGAGGAAAAGAAAGCCGAGCCTGTTGTAAAGGAGAAAAAGACCTATACAACACCGGCTAAAGAAAAGGCAAAACGAGAACGTGCAATAAAAAAATGCGAAGAGAAAATTGCCGATTTAGAGAGTAGACTAGCGAACATTGAAACCGAGCTTTTGAAAGAAGAAAATATTTCTGATTATATTAAGCTGGGTGAGCTTCAACAAGAACAAATGCAGTTAGAAGAAGAACTGAATGCTGTTTTTGCAGAATGGGAAAAACTAAGTGAAGAAGATTTGTCTTCAAAGGCTTGACTTTTATGTTTTAAAATGCTAAAATAGTACCGCTTAGCAAAGGTTAGCGGTACTATTTATTTTTAAATAGTTTAAATTGGAATAGAGGTGTAATTCCTCTGCGAACTCGTCGCCGTGATTTACGGTAATCCCTCAATATACCACTGTACAAATACAAAATTCACAACCTTTTGTAGTATGGGAAGGTGGGGGACTAAGAGCTTTTGCCCAAGGCTCTTCGTAATAAGTCGGAATACTCGCCACTAGCTGTCAGTACAAATGTGCTACGAGTAATTAGCGATGTACGGTTGAGAAATTTGTAGGAGTATTGCCGCTTATTTTTATACCTATAGTCACTTCTTTTGTATTGGCGTTGTTAAAGTACAATACAAAAGGAGTTTTTTTATATGAAAAACAAAAAGTTAATTATTACATTGGCATCGGTGCTTGTTGCGATTATTGCAGCAGTAGCTGTAATTTTAGTTGTTGCAAAGCCTGAAACACAAACTGGTGAAAAGCAAATTGAAGTAACAATAGTGCATGCCAATAAGTCTGAAAAGGTTTTGAATATTGAAACCGAAGCAGAGTTTTTAGGCGATGCAGTATATGAAGAGGGTGTACTCACAGAGGATGAGTATAAGTCGGGTTATTATACTGTAATTGATGGCGAAACAGCCGATTATAACGTTGACCAATCCTGGTGGTGCGTTACTAAAGGCGGCGAAATGACCACAGTTGGAATGAACGAACAACCCATAGCTGATGGCGATAAGTTTGAAATTACATATACTATAGGTTAATATGAAAAGTAAATCGTTTTTTAAGCTTGCAGAAATTTTAATTTTAGCACTTTTTGGTGTGATTATGTATATTTCGCAGGTGATTATGGCATCGTTACCAAATATAGAAATTGTTACGCTTTTAATTATATTAGTAACACGCAAATTTGGATATAAGGCGTTTATGTCGGTTTATATTTTTGTTGGTTGTGAAATATTAACCTACGGGCTTTCAATGTGGGTTATAAACTACATTTACGTTTGGGCAGTTCTGTGTTTAATTGTATTATTGGTGCGAAAAATAGACAGTATCTTTTTATATACGTTTATAGCTGCAATATTTGGCATTACTTTTGGAACATTGTGTTCAATACCGTATTTTATTACAGGCGGTATTTCAATGGGAGTTTCTTATATTATAAGCGGTTTAGTGTATGATTTATTGCATTGTGGTGGTAATTTGCTAACCGTGGCTGTACTTTATAAGCCTTTAACCATGGTGCTGGATAAAGCTATAAAATTAAATGATTAATTCTAAAATGGCGACATAGTTTAACTATGCCGCCGTTTTTTTAAAATATTATTTTTTAGTGCTTGTTTCTTCTTTGGCTAACTTTCGGTATTTTACTGGTGTTACATCCATTATCTGTATAAAAGCCCGATTAAAAGAGCGTATCGAGCCAAAGCCTACATCTTCGGATATATCTGCAATTTTCATATCGGTTTCTTGTAAAATATCGCAAGCCTTAGAAATTCGTAATAGATTTATGTAAGCATTAAAGCTTGTAAAAAGCTTTTCATTAAAAAGGTGGGATATATGATATTTGTTCAAATGTAAATCATTAGATACATCATCGAGCGTGATAGCGGATGTAAAATTTGAATTACAATATTTTATAATTGATTGTAGGGTAGAATTATCGGTTTTTGAACGAGGCTTTAGGGAAAGCTTGCTCATAATAGAACAAAGGGATTGTGTAATGCAACCCGAAAGCATTGTTTTTTTAAAGTCGCCCGTGTAGTTTAAAGCTTCATTAAACAGCTTAAAAGCGGTATCGTTTTGGGTGAATTTAATTATATTTGTTTTGGGGATATTATCATTCAAAATATCTGTAAGACCGTAAACAAAGTCGGGATTTACAATTATAAGCATATAGTTGCCTTGTATGGAATTTTCGTAAAAATGCACTTGATTAGGAAAACATATTATTAAATCACCGCTTTTAGTATTGTATAGTTTTTGGTCTATTCTTACTGTGCAACCGCCGTCTATAATATAAATTAGCTCAATTTCCTTATGTATGTGCGGCATTGGCGATAGTGTGTGTTCAGGCGAGATATGAAAAGGCTCGGTTTTAATTTCATACAATATATCCTTCATATGTTTTACCCCTAATATTTTTCGTTTACAATATTTTAGCATATATTTGAAGTGATTACAATACGAATCGCAATATTTGTCTAAAAAATACCATAGTATTGTCTTGAAATTGAGTGACTTTTGAAGTAAAATTAAGGTAAATTTAACAATAGCTATGCAAGCGGTGGTGCGTTTTATGATAAAAGTTACAATTTTTAATGAGTTTATTCATGAAAGAACAGATGAGAATGTGGCTAAAATTTATCCTGATGGTATTCATAATACGATAAAGCAGGGTATTGAAGACGATGAAATAAGTGTAAGAACGGTTACACTTGAAAATATTAATAATCTTACTAAAGAGGTACTTGATGATACCGATGTAATTATTTGGTGGGGACATATGGAACACGGTGCCGTGCCGGATGAAATTGCACAAAACGTACAAGAGGCTGTGCTTGCCGGTATGGGTGCAATTTTCTTGCATTCTGCCCATCATTCAAAGCCTTTTAAAAGACTTATGGGTACTTCTTGCAATCTTACCTGGCGTGAGGACGGCGACCGTGAGCTTGTTTGGGTATGTAATCCATCGCACCCTATAGCAGAGGGTGTTGATAGATTTATTCGCCTTGAAAATGTAGAAACCTATGGTGAGCCTTTTGGTATTCCAGAACCGGATGAACTTATTTTTATAGGCAATTACAGTGGTGGCGAAGTTTTTCGTTCGGGTTGTTGCTGGAAACGTGAAAACGGTAAAATCTTTTATTTTCAACCGGGACATGAAACATTCCCTATTTTTTATAATACTGAAATACTTAAGGTTATTAAAAATGCAATTCATTGGGCAAAACCCGTTTACAGAAAGCAAATCGGTTGTCCTAACGTTAAAAAGCCTTTGGAGGAATAAATATGAAAAGGGTAGCTGTTATAGGTTACGGCGGTCAAGGCGCTTGGCATTGTGGGCAGATAATTAAAAGTGATGTTGCCGAGCTTGCCGGTGTATACGATATAAAAGAAAATAGGCGCAATAGTGCTAAAGAAAACGGAATCTTTGTATATAGCTCTAATGATGAAATTTTTCTTGATAAATCGGTTGATATTATTGTTGTTGCAACGCCTAATAATGTGCATGAGGATTTGGTGGTTAGCGCTTTAAAATCCGGTCACAATGTAATATGCGAAAAACCTGTGGCGCTTTCGGTTGAATCTTTTGAAAGAATGCTGAAAGCTCAAAATGAATCGGGAAAACTGCTAACCGTACACCAAAACAGACGTTGGGATGTAGACTTTTTAGGCGTGAATAGTGTTATAAAAAGCGGTGACATTGGTGATGTTTTACGTATTGAATCACGCATTCATGGCTCACGTGGAATACCGAGCGACTGGCGCCAAGAAAAAGAATATGGCGGCGGAATGATTCTTGATTGGGGCGTTCATTTAATAGACCAGATGCTACAGTTAATACCTGAAAAAATAGTGTCGGTAAACTGTGTTACAACCCATATTACCAATAAAGAGGTTGACGACGGTTTTCGACTTGAGCTCACCTTTGTTTCGGGTAAGACAGCGTTTGTAGAAGTTGGTACATATAATTTTTTAAGTTTGCCAAGATTTTATATGCAATGCGAAAATGGTTCTTTATATTTAGAGGATTGGCAACAAAAAGCAAAGGTCGCTAAACTTACCCGATGGGTTGAAAAGGATGTAACACCTGTGCAAAATGCGGCGGGTATTACTAAAACAATGGCTCCACGTGATAGCTTAACACTTGATACTTACGAGGTTCAAATCCCTAAAAGTGATGTGCATAATTTTTATAGAAATTTTTGTGCTGCAATCGATAGAAAAGAAGAACAGTTTATTAAAAATAATGAAGTTTTGCGGGTGTTAAAGGTTATGGAAGCTAGCTTTACTTCTGCAGAAAAACATCAAACGGTGAGTGTTGAAATATGATTAGACTTGCAACTATAGGAACTAGCCGAATTTGTCAAAATTTTCTTAATGGGGTTTCTTTAACAAACGAATTTAAGCTTTCGGCGGTATATTCAAGAAATTTTAATACGGGCGAAGAGTTTGCGAAGAAAAATGGTTGCGATACTGTATTTTGCAATCTTAATGAAATGGCAGAATTTGACGGCATTGATGCTGTTTATGTTGCCTCACCTAATGTATTTCACGCAAATCAAAGCCGAATTTTTTTAGAAAACGGCAAGCATGTTATTTGTGAAAAACCAATTACAACATCTGCCGAAGAATATAAAGAATTGAAAAGTCTGGCAGACAGTAAAGGTTTAATTTATATGGAGGCTATAATTCCAATACATATTGCTGACTATAAAAGGATAAAAAATGCGTTTTCTCAAATTGGCAGGGTTAAAATGGCTCGTTTTGACTTCTCACAATATTCGAGCAGAATGGAAAGCTTTTTAAAGGGTGAACAAGTTAATATTTTTGATATGTCGTTGCATGCGGGAACCTTGATGGATTTAGGCGTATATTGTGTATATGCCGCTATAGATTTTTTAGGCAAGCCTAAAGATATTACGGCACAGGCATATTTTTTGCATAACGGAGCTGACGGTAGCGGCATTGCAAATTTTATTTACGAAGATTTTCCTGCGGTTTTAAGTTATAGCAAAACGGTACAAGGTGCTATAGGCAGCGAAATTTCAGGTGAATATGGAACGCTTAAAATAGCCTCTGTTTCACAGTATGCAGGTGTAACACTTGTTAAAAACGGTGAAGAACAGGTTATAACAAAATATCCTGACAGAGCAGAGCTTATGAGCGGCGAGGCACAAAAATTTGCCAATTATATTTTGCGGTACAATACATTCAAAAATGATTACGAGCAAGTGTCACAGCTTTGTTTGCAGGTTCACGAATGTATGGATTTAATAAAACAAAAAGCGGGATTAAAATATCCGCAATAAATATAGAAAGGGTTTTAAATTATGAAACTTGGAGTAGTTAGTGCTATTTATGACGGTTTTACTTTTGAGGAAATGATTGACGACGTTGCTAAAAACGGTTGCGGGTGCGTAGAGGTTGCCTGTTGGCCACAAGGTAAGGCTGAAAGAAGATATGCGGGTGTAAGCCATATTGATGTTGAAAACACGTCGAAAGAATATATTAATCACATAAAAAAATATTGCAATTCAAAGGGCGTTGAAATTTCTTCACTTGCGTTTTATCCTAACACTATGGATGCCGATTTGGAAAAACGAAAGGCGAATATTGACCATCTTATTAAGGTTATTAATATGAGCGCAAAGCTAGAGGTTAATATGGTTACAACCTTTGTTGGCCGTGACCAAACTAAAACGGTTGAAGAAAATTTAGAGATATTTAAAGAGGTATGGCCACCTATTATTAAATACGCCGAGGCGAAAGGTGTAAAGGTTGCTATAGAAAACTGTCCTATGCTTTTTGGTAGAGATCAATGGCCGGGCGGACAAAATTTGTTTACAACTCCAAGCCTTTGGCGCAAAATGTTTAAAATAATACAGTCTGATTATTTTGGTATTAATTATGACCCCAGCCATTTTATCTGGCAACAAATTGACTATATAAAGCCAATATATGAATTTAAAAACAAGATTTTTCATACACATTGCAAGGATATTAAGCTTTACACCGATAAGCTTAACGATGTAGGCATTATGGCTTATCCGCTTGAATATATGAGTCCAAAACTCCCGGGTCTTGGAGACGTTGATTGGGGTAAATATATTTCAGCACTAACTGATATAGGCTACGATAGCTTTGTCTGTGTTGAGGTAGAGGATAAAGCCTTTGAATCAAGCAAAGAAAAAATATTGGATTCTGTAACTTTAAGCTGTCGATATCTTAGACAGTTTGTAATTTAATATTAAATTTGGAGGAACTAGAAATGGCAAAAACGGCAGGTTTAGACGCTTATATGAGCAATCAGGAAACAGAGGTAATAGACCTTTCTAAGAAGATTAAAGTAGGTATTATCGGTACCGGTTGGATTGCCGAAAACCATATTGAAGCATATCTTGAAATGCCCGATGTTGAGGTAGTGGCACTTGCAGATATAATTCCCGGTAAGGCAGAGGCGTTTGCTAAAAAATTTGGTGTAGAAGGCGCCCGTATTTATAATAGCGATGTTGAGCTTTTGGCAAACGAAAAGAAATTAGACGGTGTTTCTATTTGTACATACAATACTCAGCACGCACCTTGCGCTATTAATGCACTTAATGCTGGTGTTAATGTAATGCTTGAAAAGCCTTTTACAGTAACTTTAGATGAGGCTATTGATGTTATGAAGGCAGAGAAGAAAAGCGGTAAATTACTTACTATCGGTTTCCAACCAAGAATGAGCGCTAATATGCAGATGATTAAGAAAATAGTTGAATCTGGCGAGCTTGGTAAGGTTTATTATATTCAGGCAGGCGGAGGCCGCCGTCGTGGAATACCAACACCTTTCGGCACCACATTTATTCAAAAGGATACAGGCGGTATAGGTGCTATGGGTGATATTGGTTGTTACTCACTAGATATGTTGCTAAATGCTGTGGGTTATCCAAAACCGTTAACCGCTACAGGTTATATGTCTGATTATTTTGGTAAAGACCCTGCTTTTTATCCAACACACCCTGAATATGCCGAAGAATTTGGTGTAGAAGATTTTGCCGCAGGTTTTGTGCGTTTAGAGGGTGATATTGTGCTTGATTTCCGCATTTCTTGGGCTATGCATATGGATACATGCGGTGATGCCCTTATTTTAGGTACAAAGGGTGGATTGCGTATTCCATCTACTGATTGTTGGAATGGTGAATTTGATAAACCGCTTACAATTTATAAAACTTTAGGCGACCAAACAGTTGAATATCAGGTGCCTTTAAAGCCTGCTGACCCTAAACTTTTCTACAAGAAGCTTCGTTCTTTTGTAGATGCAATTAAAGAGGGCGGTGAAGCTACTGTTCCATCTAGCCAGATAGTTATAAATCAAGCTATTATAGATGGTCTTGTAAAATCGGCTAATCTTGGTAAAGAGGTTGAAATAGAAATACCCGAAGTTTAGTTTTTAGTGAGGTAATTATTATGTCTGAAACACATATTGGAATACAACTATACTCTGTGCGTGACGGTATGAAAGAAGATTTTGAGGGTACCCTCAAAAAGATAAGCGAACTAGGATATGATAGTGTAGAGTTTGCAGGATTTTTCGGCAGAACCGCCGATGAAGTGAATTCTCTGCTTAAAAAATATAATTTAACGCTTTTGGGTACACATTCTCCTTTTGATGACCTTGTGAATAATTATGAAGGAACAGTAGCATTTCATAAGGCTATTGGTAACAAGTATTATATTATTCCGTGCCATGATCTTTCATCGCAGGAAAAGCTTGATGAGTTTGTGGAGCTTGTTAATCCCATAAGCGAAAAATTAGAAAAAGATGGCATAACATTGTGCTACCATAACCACGCTCACGAGTTTAATATGCTTGAAAACGGTGAGGTTATTTACGAGCAATTGCTTTATAGAACTAACTTAAAAATGGAAGTTGACACATATTGGGCTTTTGTTGGTATGCAAAATCCTGTAGGTTTGTTGAAAAGACTCGGCGACCGAGTGATTTTTGCACATATTAAAGATGGTTCTGCCGATGGTAACGGCACACCGTTAGGTTTAGGTGAAGCCCCTGTAGCTGAAGTTGTAGCATATATTAAAGAACAGGGAATACCTATGGTTGTTGAAAGTGAGACCTGTAATCCTACAGGTCTCAAAGAGGCTGAAATTTGCATTGATTATCTAAACACACTTGATTGAGTGGGGGTTGATTTATGATAAATGTTATTAATGCTAATCCCAAGCTTTCAAATTCGCAGTTAGCGTTCAGAATCGATTTGGCAAGAAAGCGTACAGCGTCATACCCAATGGATAGAATGGATTTTATATTAATGGATTTAGAACAGCCTGATTTATGTACAAGGCAT
>JAZREW010000206.1:0-1244 GCA_045661005.1 Acutalibacteraceae bacterium
AAAAAATACACCAAATCCAGAAGAGTCCGATTTTCTAGACTACTTATCTAAGATACCTGAAAAAATTAACGCTGTTATAGATTCTATTACTAAAAGTAAGGTTATAAAAAATATTAAAGAATTTTTTATATTGCTTTCGGGTGACATAAAAGCTTTCTTTGATCAAGACCTTGGTGACCAAAAAGACGATTTAGTATCATTTTTTACAAATCGTGTTGGCGATATAGAGACATTCTTATCCGTATTTAGTGGCCTTAAAGGCTTTAATTTCTCAGATCATAGTATATTTGCATTACTCGGTGCGTGTATAGCATCATTCATTAATGGATTTGCTTTAATTGACGACACTGCTCTTAAAAACGTTAACCGTATAGTTAATATGGTTATACAAGTAATGCTTACTGTAACTAGCTGGAAACTAGCCTCAACCGTTGCATATATTGGTAGTAGTATAAATCAAGCGGCTAAGGGTTGGAAAGAAATGCAATCAGCAGCAAATAACCTTGCTAAACAAGCTAAATGGTTGGCGATAGCAAATACTATAGCCGCTATAGCACTTGCAGTTTTAGCTATATTCGGTGCAATAGCTTTATTTGGTTACATGCTTTCAAAGCCAGAGTATCAATTACGTATGGGTATAGGTATGGCTGCGATGATAGCCACATTAGCATTCATATACGTATTTACTAAAAATTTGACAAAAGACGCCGCTAAAATACAGCCGGGAACAATGGCAAATATTGCCAAGACATTGGCCGCCGTATCTTCCATAACATTAACTGTGGTGGCCGCAGTTGCGGGTTTCTTCGCAATTATTTTTATAGTATATGAATTATTTAGTAGAGCAGAAAATACGGCAGTATTAGAAGATGCTATACTAGCTACTATAATTGTATTTGCAGCCGTTATTTTATTTATGGCTACCATATATAAAACCATACTACAATTAATGCAATATGAAGGTATATGCGAAGAAAGTGTAAAAAATGCAAAAGAGTTTTTAGTATCTATAAGTGGCTTAATGCTTGCCGTAACTATAATGGTTATTGGTATTATTGCAGCTATAACTGCACTTACTTTTGTGTTAGATAAAGTGTATGATAATGGCCTCGCCGGAACATTCGTATCAGCTATGGTAATGGTAATGGCTATTATAGGTATAGCTATTTTAACGGTTCTGGGCCTAGTTCAGGTTGCTAATAATATTTCAAAATCAGTCAGCGATGTAAACGCAAAAACGTTCC
>JAZREW010000207.1:0-3941 GCA_045661005.1 Acutalibacteraceae bacterium
TACCATTATACTTGGAGGTTTAATTCTTTCCAATATCTCTTTGTGGCTTGGCACTCGCCTCGCCACGTTTTATTGTAGCCCTACTCGTTTTCTCTTCCCCCAGTAGAACTGGGGGTTTATTTCCACGTCTAAAGACACCAATTCAAAACCGCTAACCAAATTTTGGGTTAGCGGTTTTTTATGCAAAAATTTAAAACGGACTGTAAAAACAGTCCGTTCATCCTTTATTAAGCGTTTGCTTTGTTAAAACGAGTAACTAAAGCAGATTTCTTTCTAGCTGCATTATTCTTATGAATAATACCCTTGGAAGCTGCCTGATCGATTTTCTTAACAGCAGCAGTAACTGTAGCTGCCATATCCTCAGACTTAGCATCAATAGCGGCATCAGCCTTTTTAACGGCAGTTCTTAAAGCAGAACGATAAGCCTTATTATGTTCATAATTAGCTTTGCTTATGAGTACACGTTTTTTTGCAGATTTAATATTCGGCATTATGACACCTCCCAACACATAGTAACTAAGTGTTTACACTTAATACTTAACTCACGTACAAGTTATCATATCACAAATTCATCATAATTGCAACACTTTTTTTACTATAAAAGAATATTTTTATAAAATATTTGATAAATCACTTAATTTTTCGATTTTATATGTATATTTATACCTACAAGATTTGTTTTTATCATCAAAATAACACGTATCAATTTTAGCATTAATGCCACCTAGTACATCAGCCGTTGGAGCATCACCAACTATTAACACTTTTGAACGATTACTTTCGGGTATGTGGTTCATTACATAATCAAAAAATCTTTTCGACGGTTTTTTCAAATCTATTTCTTCTGAAATAAATATTCCGTCAAAATATTTATTTATTCGGGAAGCTTTTATTCTTTTATACTGAAACTCAGGATAACCATTTGTTGTAAGATAAATCTTATAGCCTTGCTCTTTTAAGTAATTTAAAATTTTAATTGCACCACTTTTAGTTTTGCAACTATTACTTAAAGAATTATAGTAGTCTTCTACTATTGTTTCTATGTCCTCTACTTGCAGCATTTTTAGTAAAACTTTAAAGCGACAGGTTATATATGTTTTAGCATCTATTTCGTCACCTAAATTAAAAAACTGCCAGTTTTCAATTTCGTTATAAGTTGTATAAACATCTTCACCAAACGGTAAACCGTGTTTTTCTAGTGTACTAAGCAAAGCGCTTTTTTCATCACTTGAAAAATCCAGCAATGTATCATCTAAATCAATAAAAATAGAATTATACTTTCTACTCAAAAGCTTCCCTCCTCTCTAATATTTTTAAGTTAACGTACTAATTTCCCGGAGTGTAGGTAGGAACTATTCGGCGCACAAGAGAACGAACATCAACATTTTCATCATACATAACCGCTTTCATTTCGTTCAATGTTTCTAAGAATAATTCTTCATCCATATCAATTGGCTTACCAATATGTATAAGCTCGTTTTCGGTAGCCTTTAGTCCCTCTTCAGACATAAGCAATTCTTCATAAAGCTTTTCGCCGGGACGTAATCCTGTAAACTCAATTTTAATATCCTTATACGGTTTAAAACCTGATAATCTAATAAGATTTTCAGCCAATGTTAAAATCTTTACAGGTTCACCCATATCAAGCACAAAAATCTCGCCGCCCTTAGCGGTACCACCGGCTTGTAATACCAAGGAAACCGCCTCAGGAATAGTCATAAAATATCTTATAATGTTAGGGTCTGTTACAGTAACAGGTCCACCATGCTCAATTTGTTTTTTAAATAACGGAATTACACTTCCGTTAGAGCCTAAAACATTACCAAAACGAACCGCAACAAATTCAGTTTTTGAGTGCTTGTTATAGGTTTGTATAATCATTTCACAAATTCTTTTGCTGGCACCCATTATATTTGTGGGATTAACAGCCTTATCAGTAGAAATAAGCAAAAACTTTTCTACACCATATCTATCTGCACATTCTGTAACCTTAAGGGTACCAAAAACGTTATTTTTAACCGTTTCATTTGGACTATCTTCCATTAGCGGAACATGCTTATGAGCCGCAGCATGATATACAATATTTGGACTGTATGTACGGAAAATATAATCCAATCTTTTAGAGTCACGCACAGAACCAATAAGCGTTACAAGATTAAGCTCTGGGAAATTATATCTTAATTCGTTCTGAATATCATACGCATTATTTTCGTAAATATCAAATATTATTAACTGTTTTGGCTTATGTACGGCTATTTGACGGCATAGCTCTGAACCTATAGTTCCGCCACCGCCGGTAACCAAAACCACCTTGTTGCTAACATAATCAAGTATTGAATTAACATTAATATCAACAGGATCTCTGCCCAACAAGTCCTCAATCTGAACTTCACGTATTGCAGAAGAAATTTCAGTTGGGTTGTACATTTTACAGATAGACGGAACTACTTTAACAGAGCAACCCGTTTGCTGACAGATATTAAGTATTTCGGATTTTTCAGAAGACTTGCAATTGGGAATTGCAAAAATTATATAAGAAATATCATATTTGACAGCAGCTTTTTCTATTAAATTTCTGCCACCTACAACCTTAACACCCGAAATATATTGACCTTGCTTATACGGATTATCATCAATTACACACTTGATTTTACATTTTGAATATTCAGGCTTGTTTGATATTTCCTTAATTATGATTTCGCCTGCAGAACCTGCACCAATAAGCATTATATTGCCGGACATCAAATTTTCATTATCTTCTAAATCATTATTACCTTTATAATGCACTACATACTTAAATATAACCCTTTGTGTAATCGCAAAAGAAACCACAAAAAGAAAAGTGAAAATATACACAGATAAGCTGTAACGCTTGCCATATATAGCCATTTGGGTTATGTATAATACACCCGAAGAAAATAATGCTGAAACCACTATTCGTAAATATTGTAACAAACCGGCATATCGCCATAAAATATTATATATTTTAAGAATATATGAAACCAACACAAAAAAAGATGACCAAACAGCAATAGGGATATAATGCTTAACAACCTGTACATCAGCCAATAAAAGTGAAAAAACAATCGAAAGTAACGCTAATAAAAAATCAAACCCCAGAAAGAAAAATAGGTTTAAATATTTGTTTTTCATAACAACATCCTTCATTTGTATTTTTACAGCAAATTAATACCAAGCTTTTTACATTTGCTAATTTCCTTTTCAGGCCAAATTGACACCTGAACTTCGCCTACATGAGCCTTTTGCAATAAGAACATACACAATCTTGACTGACCTATTCCACCGCCTATAGTAAGCGGAAGAACACCTTCAATCAGTAATTTATGGAATTCAAACTTTAATCTTTCCTCAGCATTTTCCAGCTTCAACTGTCGTAACAACGCTTCTCTGTCAACACGAATACCCATTGAGGAAAGCTCAAGCGCATTATCAAGAACTTTATTGTAAACTAAAATATCACCATTCAAAGACCAATCATCATAATCAGGAGCTCTACCGTCATGCTTATTACCGCTTTTAAGCTTTCCGCCTATTTGCATAATAAATACAGCACCGTATTCTTTAGCGGCTGCATTTTCTCGCTCCTTAGAAGTAAGGGTTGGATATTTATCTTCTAATTCCTGAGTAGTAACAAATGTAATTTGATTTGGTAAATAATTCTCTATCACAGGATATTTTTCGCTTACTGCCTTTGCAGTTCGTAAAATAGCACCATATATACTTCTAACTGTAGCCTTCAAATAATCCTCTGTACGATCCTCAGCAGAAATTATTTTTTCCCAATCCCATTGGTCAACATATATAGAGTGTATATTGTCACAAACCTCATCACGACGAATAGCGTTCATATCTGTATAAAGACCAGTATGGCGTGAAAAACCGTATTTTAGCAAAGCCATACGTTTCCATTTTGCCAGGCT
>JAZREW010000208.1:0-5742 GCA_045661005.1 Acutalibacteraceae bacterium
GTGCAAAAATGGGGCTTAATTTTACAGCATGTGCACCTGCAAAATATTTCCCTGATAAAGCGCTAATTGAAGAATGTGAAGCTATAGCTAAAGAAAGCGGCGCTATGCTACAGTTTATTGAAGACCCAATTGAAGCTACAAAAAATGCTGACGTAATTTATACAGATGTTTGGGTTTCGATGGGCGAGCCCGAAGAGGTTTGGGCAGAGCGTATACGTGAGCTTTCACCCTACCAGGTTAACAGTAGTATAATGAAGAATGCGGGCGAAAAGGCAGTATTTATGCATTGTCTACCTGCTTTCCACGACCTTAACACCGAAGTGGGTAAGGAAATGGGCGAAAAATTCGGTATAGGCGAAATGGAAGTTACCAACGAGGTTTTCGAAAGTGAACAATCGATTGTGTTCGACGAGGCCGAAAATCGTATGCATACAATTAAGGCTGTTATGGCGGCTACGCTTTAAAATTGGATAAAATAAAAAAACTCTCTGCTTTAGATTGGCAGAGAGTTTTTTGTATCTATAAATTTAAGCTTAATGATGTGTCTTTTTATTATTCATATTTATTTCCGCTTTTATCAAGTATAAGGGTGCGGGTAACGGTGTAATAAATCGGTTCAGTTACGGTTTGTTCAAAGAAAGTATCAAGCACTAAGGTGGGGTTCAAATTATCCTCACTACCGGCAACCAGACAAAGCGTTAACTTATCGTTGCATAGCTCAAAGCTTTTAATTTTTGGTATAATGTCAATTTCCTTTATCTTGCCTTTTTTACCCTTTTTTTCACAAAGAATAGAATCTTGTTGCAAAAATTCAGTTAATCTGGTTGCAATTTCTTCCGGTAGTGCTTCAAACTGTAACTCGAATTCTGCAAAGCCTATATCCTTTGATGCGGCTTTGGGTTCGGCAATGTGATAAAATGTAATGTCAGGCGGACAAACTGAATTAAGCGCATTTATACATTCTTCAAGGCTGTAGTTATCGTCTATAAGTCTAAAATCCATAACCTCGTAAAGCCCCTCAAAGCCTAGTGACAATGGTACGGCAAAGTTCATATAAACGTGCTGATTAAAGCCTTCGGTATACCAAATCGGAATACCGGATTTTTTTATAAGCCTTGCCATAAAGCGTGTCATATCAAGGTGAGAAACAAACTTCATTCGGTTTAATTTTTTATAAAAAATTCTAACGTTTTTCAAAGCAAACACCCTCCCCAAAACAAGTGGCTCCACAGCCTGCGCATTTTTCACGGCAGTTTGGTGTGGTTACAGCATTATGAGCAGTTTGGTTTTCTTTAACAAGGAACTGCTTTGTAACACCGTAATCAAGATGATCCCAAGGATTAATTTCTTCATAAGAACGCAAACGGTTAGCGTAAAATTGTGGGTCGATACCACATTCTTTAAAGGCATTAAGCCATTTATCAAGATGGAAACACTCTGTCCAACCGTCAAAGCTGCAACCGTTTTTGTGTGCAGCTTCTAAAACCTTAGAAAGTCTGCGGTCACCACGAGCCATTACACCCTCTAAAAAGCTGGTTGAAGAATCGTGATAGCTTAGTGAAATCTTTTTGGTTGTAATGCAGGATTTTAAATATTCCTGTCTGCGACGAATTTCATCCTCGGTAATTTGAGGTTCAAATTGGAATGGTGTGAAAGGCTTTGGCACAAAGGTGGAAACGCTTATTGACACCGAAACGGATTTGCCCTTTGGTTTTGTGGGCAGATTATAATATAAATCAACGATTTTTTGACCTAAATCGGCAATGCCTTTTAAATCTTCATCGGTTTCTGTGGGCAAGCCTAACATAAAGTAAAGCTTAACTGTTGTATATCCGCCTGAAAATGCGGTTTTGCAGGTGTCTAAAATTTCTTGCTCGGTAACGTTTTTGTTTATAACATCACGCAATCTTTGAGTGCCTGCCTCAGGCGCAAAGGTAAGACCGCTTTTTCGTATATGATTAATTTTTTCAAGTAACTCATCCGAAAAATTATCAATTCTAAGTGACGGTAATGCAAGGCTTACGTGGTTTGGTTGTGTCCAATCAAGTAAATTTTCAAGTAACAGCTCAATATTTGAGTAATCGCTTGTACTAAGTGATGAAAGAGAAATTTCGTCATATCCTGTATTTTCACAAAGACATTTGGCCTGGCGGTTTACCGTGTCTACACTTTTTTCACGTACAGGTCTGTAAATAAAACCAGCCTGACAAAAACGGCAACCACGTATACAACCACGAAAAACCTCTTGCACAACTCGGTCATGCACTATTTCTATAAACGGAACAACAAATTTTTCGGGGTAGTGAGCGGTATCTAAATCTTTAATAATACGTTTTCTTATGGTGGCAGGGGCTTCTGCATTTGGTGTAATGGCGGTTATAGTGCCATCGTTATTATAGTCAACATCATATAAAGAGGGAACATATACACCCTCTATTTTGGCGGCTTCACGCAAGAATTCTTGCTTTGTAGAGCCTTTCTTTTTATGCTCTTTGTAAAGGTCTATAACTTCAAGATCAACCTCTTCACCCTCGCCTAAAAAGAATAGGTCTATAAAATCGGCAACAGGTTCGGGATTACATACGCAAGGACCGCCTGCAACCACGAGCGGCGAAAGCGATGTACGGTCTTTAGATTTTAGCGGAACTTGAGCTAATTCCAGCATATTAAGCACATTTGTGTATGACATTTCATACTGCAAGGTAAAGCCTATAAAGTCAAATTCTTTAATAGGGTCACGGCTTTCAAGTGCAAAAAGTGGTAGGTTGTTTTCACGCATAACCTGTTCAAAATCCAACCAAGGCGCAAAAACACGCTCGCACCAAATGTCATCACGCTCGTTAAACTGAGAATAAAGAATCTTCATTCCAAGGTGCGACATACCTATTTCATAAGTATCAGGAAAACAAAAAGCAAAGCGAACATCAACCTTAGATTTATCCTTAATAACGCTGTTAATTTCGCCGCCGGAGTATCTGCCCGGTTTTTGTACTGAAAGTAATAGTTTTTCAAAAGTTTTATTATCCATTTTAAAATTCCTTAATATTTATTATTTTTCTTTGATAAAAAGCTTTGCAAAAAATTTAAATGTAAGTGGCCATACACAGCCTATAAAAGATGTAAGCAGAAAATAACGTACACCGTCTGCCACAAAAGAACCACCAAATAATGCATAAAGCGGAGCCTTAAGCCCTGATTTTATGGCTAAAACAGGTATTAATCCAAGCACTACCTTTAAAATTTGTGCCGGCAGGGATGCTTTTGTTGAGAATTTTGTAAAACGAGTGTCAAGCTCAAACGTAAGCCACATACCTATAGTGCAACCAAACATTTTGTATGCATTTTTTATTCCGCTTTCAAGATTATCTATATCAATATCAGCGGGGAAATGGTAAAGATTTACAAACAGTAATAATCCCAAACAAATAACAGCCATAACTGCCATTAAAGTTCTTATACCTTTATCGCTATTGGTAGAATTATAAACAACAGGGTATAAAACAAAAATAAGTATGGCGGCAATCACAATTGAAACGCCTACGTCAAGCGGGGTATGGACACCTAAATAAAGACGTGAAAGGGGGACTATCACACAAAAAGCAATGCAAATTATTCTAAGCCATAATTGTTTTTTGCATCTTGCAATACTGCCAAAAATTCCAACCGATGATTGTGTGTGACCGCTTGGGAAAGAATATCCCGTAGCCTCAGCACGTGCCGATTCAACTATTGTAAAATTAGAATCCTTAACCCAAGGACGAGGTATACGGAACCAAAGCTTTAAAAATTGGTTTAAAACCGTTCCTATAAAGCCTACAGAAAGCAGATAGTAACCGTCTCGTTTACTTACACACCAAAAAAATATTAAACCAAGCAAAATAAATATTGTTTCTTCGCCAAGGTGTGTTATGGTAGAAAAAAATGCATCTAAAACGGGATTTCGTATCCCTTCAAGTAATCGTAAAAATTCCATAAAAAAGCCTCTCAAAAAAGAAAAAATAATGTTTTTTAAAAGAAATAGAGCGAACCATAATTCGTAAAATTTATTATACCATTACACAACAACAATTTCAACAATATAAAATTTAGTTTTTAATTTTTTCAATTTTACAGCTTTTATAGTAATGTCTTAAAATTTCCTTGAAATTGCTACCTTGCTTTGCTATAAAATTAGCACCGTTTTGCCTCATACCTACGCCGTGACCATAACCGTAAACAGTAAAAGTAAATTTGTCGTCGGCAAAATTTACAGAAAAATTTGAAGAACGCAGTTCGAGCTTTTCTCTTAATTTAGAACCTGTAAGCTCTTGTGAGCAAACCATAATGCTTTTTACGCTGCCGCTATCTGTGCGGGTGATATTCGTGAAAAAGTCTTTGGGTTCACCGGAAAATTCTACTGAATCCGATAATTTTTGCTTTAATTCTTCGGCCGTAAAGCTAGCTTCAGAGATATAGTTGGTTGCAAGCTTATCGCCTTCACTAGAAACTGCGGTTAAATATTCAAGCTCAAAATTCCAAATATCTTTTGAACTTTCGGTTTTTCCGGAAGAAATAGCGTGGTAAACTGCGGTAATGGGTTTGCCGTTATAGGTTATCATATAATCGGCGGTATCTTCAACTGCGCCTTTAATTTTGTTTATGTATTCGTTGGCTTTATCACCCCATCGGATACGGGCTTGTTCTTCAGTTATAAAACTTTGGTCGGTAGTATGGTCGTTGGTTATATCATATTCTTTTTCTGAGTTTTCGACCTTTCTGCAACAGGCAAATGTATAAGCGGCAACCGCCTGCGCTTTTAGTGCTTCGGTTTCGTATAGTGCAGGCATTTCGGCGGCCACCACGCCAAAAATATAATCTTTTGCAGTCATTTCTGTAATAGTATTGGTTGCGGTGTCTAGTACCTTAAAGCTTGTACTTTGAGTTATTGATGTTTTTATTTCATCGGTTTTAATCGTTGTAGCTTGAATAGATTTTGAAGATGTGGTTACTGCGCCTAAGGGTAACAATAGCATGAAAGCAGAAATAATGAATGTTATTAACAATATTTTTTTCATAGTAATACCTCTTTTTTCTAATTTCTGTTGACTTTTAAAAAGATACATTATAAAATTAATATATTATATGCTGAAATTTTTATATAAATGTTTTGGAGTTGTATTTGATGAGATATAATAAAATTGGTTTGTTTTTTTGCTTAGCATTACCTGTTTGTGTAATTTTAAGGTTTTTGCAAATACAGTACACAATAGATAATACTACCGGATTTTTTCTTAATGAATTTAAAAATTACGGAAACTGGCTTACCGTAGCAGTATTTATTCCAATTGTAGTAACAGCGGTTTTTGCTTATTTAACTTATAGAAGACCACGCAACTTGCATAAACGCAGGTTATTCTTTAAAATAATTTCAGGTATATTTGCCGCAGCTGTTTTGTTAGATACATTTTGCTGTGAAATTTCTGCAAATATACGCATATGGCAATCTGTATTATTGAAGGTTTCAGGTTTGGCGTTTGCTATATTTTTAATAATGTATGCAGCCGGTCTTTTTATAGAAATAAAGGTATCGCCGCTAATTGCGGTTTTACCGGTTTTTTACTATATAATGAAAATAATTTACGATTTTACATCTGTTTTTTCATTGGCGCTTATTTCAGATAATGTTATAATAATAGCAACTTACTGCGTAATTCTTGTGTTTATGCTTAATTTTGCGAAATTTTATAATGATTTAGATGATGA
>JAZREW010000209.1:0-18705 GCA_045661005.1 Acutalibacteraceae bacterium
CAAAAAAAGACAGCCGCACGTGAGCGGCTGCCCGAGATGGTAATGCGTTGCCAAACTTTCGAGGTCCCTTTTAGGGACCTAGCCAGTAGGCGCCCCTTATAGGGGCTGTGCATACCACTAGTTTACTAGTGGTTATGATTATACTTATAAAGTATAACAACTATTTTAAAAATGTTTTATAGATGTCTTTATCTATGATTTCAAATAGCATTAATAGTAAGAAATAAACGGGTATGCAAAGGGCGCATAAACTTAAGATGTACAGTAAATTAATTTGAATATTCAAAATAGAGATTATGCTATCTATAATGTAAGTCACCGAAAAGGCGGTTATTAAAGGCGCAAAAATTTCTTCGCTTAATTTAAAGTTAGCACCGCTTATTTTTAAAAGTCTGCCTACATTCAAAAAGCAGGTTAAAAAATTTGAAAAATACATAATTGCAATAAAGCCGTAAAGTCCGGTTACGGGAAGTAATAAAAGTATTAAGATTATTCGGATTGCTGAATCTGAAACAGCGGTTCTAAAGGAAAAAAGTTGTTGGTCAAGCCCTTTTAAAATGCCGTCGGATATGCTATCAAGATACATAAGTGGCACTATTGGGGAAAGCGCTTTAAGTAAAAACCCAACATCTTTTTCTTTGTATATGAGTAAGCCTATTTCGTTGCCTGCAAATAAAAATATGGCTGAAAATATAAAAGAAATTATAGCGGTAAGCTTTAGTATTCTTTTGGTGGCTGATTTTACAATCCAATTTTGCTTTTTTGCTACCGCTTCGGATATTTCGGGTATAAGCATGGTAGAAATGGAATTTATTATTGCTGACGGAAAAAACAGAATAGGCAACGCCATACCTTTTATCATACCAAACTGAGATAGCGCCTTGCCGGAACTTAGCGGATATTTGGCAAGGTTCTTAGGCACTAAAATATTTTCGGCGGTGCGTAGCAGGGAATTCAGGTATCTACCCGAGGTTATGGGTGTTGAAATATGCATTATTTTTGAAACAACAGGGTAAGGCGGTCTTGCTCTGCCGGAAAGTGTACCGAGCTTTTTTACATCGAAAAAATATAAAATACCAAGCATGGCGCAGGCTACTGTTTCGGCTATTATATCGCCTAAAATAACGGCAGTACAGCAGGCAGTAAGTCCTTTTGTTGCGAATTTTTTAACCAAAACAAAAACTAAGCCTATGCGAATTGCTTGCTCGAGCAACTGTGTTACGGCATTGGGCGTGACCTTTCTTCTTGCAATAAAATATCCTCTGAGGCAGGAAGAAATACCCATAAAAATCAAAGAAAACGGCAATATTTTAAGTGCGGGGATGGCACGACTGTCCTCTAATAACGTGGTGGCTATAAATTCTGCACCAAAAAACACCGCAACGGTTGAAATGATAGCAATTATGGCGGTGATTTGAACTGAACGTTTAAGAATTTTTAAAGTGCCTTTTTTTGTTCCTAACGCTAATTCTTCGGCGACAAGCCGAGTAACAGCTGTGCTGATTCCGCTTGTGGCAAAGGTAGAAATCAGCACATAAACGGAAAATATAAGTTGATAAAGACCTATGCCTTCGCTACCTATTACGGCGGCAAGCCACACCTTGAATATTATTCCCGCAAAACGCAAAATAAGGGAAGAAACGGTTAAAATAAGAGCGTTTTTTATAAAAATTGTTTTTTTCAATTTTACACCAACTTAGAATTTTAATTGTAATTATAAACAGTTGTAGTTTGTCGAAACAAAAATGTTTCTATAAGCTTTAACCGTTATTAAATGATATGAGAAAAAAACAATGTTGATGATTTTTTATGTTTAAATTATGTGAGATTTTAAGTAGCAGAAAAACGAAAAATGTCGATTTATTTTATTGACTTTATGGGTGGTTTGTGATACCATATAAATATAAATTTTATTAAATTGCCAATATATTTTCGGATATATAGCCCGAATGTTTCTACCGCACAGCTTAAGGTGCGACTATTGGTTTGTGTATTGGCAGGCGGGATGTATAATTCTGTCTGCTTTTTTTGGAAGGAGAGTCACTCGTATGAAAGCCCTTGAAGAAAAAATCCTTAATGAAGGTACTGTTTTGCCGGGGAACATACTGAAAGTGGGCTCTTTTTTAAATCATAGATTAGATGTAGATTTTATAATGGAAATGGGTAAAGAAATTGCCCGTATTTTCTCAGATACAACGGTTACCAAGATTTTAACTATTGAAACTTCGGGTATACCGATTGCGGTGGCTGCGGCTGCGGCAATGCACGTGCCTGTGGTTTTCGCAAAGAAAAATAAAACTGGTAATCTTGCGGGTGATTTATACCAAACTGTGGTTCATTCTTACACACATGGTACCGATTATAATGTTGTTGTAAGTCGTGAGTATCTGGATAAAGATGATAAAGTGCTTATAATTGACGATTTTTTAGCAAACGGCAAAGCGCTTGAGGGTTTAATTGATATTATAAATCAGGCGGGCGCCGAAACAGTAGGTTGCTCGTGCGCTATTGAAAAAGGTTTCCAAAAGGGTGGGGACAAGCTGAGGCAAGAAGGAATAAGGGTTGAATCCCTTGCGATTGTCGAAAGTATGGATGATACATCCGTAACCTTCCGCAAATAAATTGTATGTAATTAAAATTTACATAAATTAAAAAAAGAGGAGATTTTTAAAATGAAAAAGTTACTCGCAATTCTTATGGCACTCTGCTTGCTCGTATCTTTCGCAGGCTGCGGAGCTGCTAACACAACCTCAGGTTCTAACGATGACGCAAAAGTGCTTTCAATTGATGAGGTAGAAACAACTGTTGCTGACAAGATTGAAGCAGTTGCAAAAGAAGACCTTAAGATTGGTTTCATCTTCTTGCACGATGCAAACTCAACCTATGACAAGAACTTTATCGATGCTGCAAACGCTGCTTGTGAAGCTCTTGGCATTAAGGAAGATCAGGTTATTATGAAGACCGGTATTCCTGAGGGTGAAGAAGCTTACACAACTGCTAAAGAGCTTGTTAACGCAGGCTGTCAGCTTATTTTTGCTGACTCTTTCGGCCATGAGCCTTATTTAATCAAGGCTGCTAAGGAATTCCCTAAGGTTCAGTTCTGCCATGCTACAGGTACCAGAGGTAAAATTGAAGGCGTAGGTAACTACCATACTGCTTTTGCTGAGATCTATAAGGGTCGTTACCTTGCAGGTATTGCTGCAGGTATGAAGCTTAACGAAATGATTACAGCTGGTAAATTTACTGCTGAAGAAGCTAAAATCGGTTACGTTGGTGCTTTCCCATATGCAGAAGTTATTTCGGGTTACACATCTTTCTACCTTGGCGTTAAGTCTGTATGTCCTACAGTTACTATGGAAGTACAGTATACACAGTCTTGGTTTGATATTGAAAAAGAAAACTCTGCTGCTAAGGCTCTTATCGCTAGCGGTTGTAAGCTTATAAGCCAGCATGCTGACTCTTCAGGTGCTCCTTCTGCTTGTGAGGCTGAGGGTATTCCTAACGTTGCTTATAACGTTGATACTTCTAACATCGGTCCTAACACAGCTATCATTTCTTCAAGAATTTCTTGGGTTCCTTATATGACCATGATGATTCAGGCTATGCTTGATGGTACAACAATCCCTGCTGACTATTGTGCAACTCTTGAAGAGGGCGCTGTAGAGCTTACTGCTCTTACAAAGAATGCTGCTGAAGGCACACAGGCTGCTATCGATGCTGCAAAGGCTAAGCTTGCTGACGGTTCATTAAAGGTATTCGATACCTCTACATTCACCGTAGAAGGCAAAGAGCTTACCACTTATCTTGCAGACGTTGTAGATGCTGGTGACTATGTTCCTGATACAGAAGCTATCGTTGATGGCCGCTTTATCGAGTCTGAAAAGAGATCAGCTCCTTACTTCAACGTAATTATCGACGGTATTACTGTACCTGCCGAATAAGGAAATTTACTCTAAGGCGGAGTGCTAACGTACTCCGCCTTATTTTGATAAATGGTTTGAAAAATATACTACAGTGCAACTAAAGTATGTGTAAAAGCAAGGCCTTGTATATATACTTTAGTTGCAGTAAAAAACAGAAAGGGAGAGAAGTTAGTGGAGCTTAAACCGGCTATAGAACTAAAAAACATAACCAAAACATTTGGTAGTGTGGTTGCTAATAAGAATGTTGACTTAACGGTTAACCGAGGGGAGATTTTATCTATCCTTGGTGAAAACGGAAGCGGTAAAACAACCTTGATGAATATGATTTCGGGAATTTATTTTCCTGATGAGGGTCAAATTTTTATTGACGGTGAAGAGGTTGTAATTGCTTCTCCTAAGGATGCGTTTGATTATAAAATAGGTATGATACATCAGCATTTTAAGCTTGTTGATGTGTTTACAGCTACAGAAAATATTATTTTGGGCATTAATGATAATGAAAAGTTCGATATAAAACAAGCGGCAGTTAAAATTAAAGAAATTGCAGATAGATACCATTTTCAGATAGACCCAATGAAAAAAATTCACGAAATGTCTGTATCTGAAAAACAAACGGTTGAAATAATAAAGGTTCTTTACCGTGGTGCTGATATACTTATATTGGACGAGCCTACAGCGGTTCTTACCCCGCAAGAAACTCAGCATTTATTTGAAGTGCTGAGGAATATGCGTAACGATGGTAAAGCTATTATAATTATAACCCATAAGCTTCATGAGGTTCTTTCATTGTCTGACAAGGTGGCTGTTCTTCGCAAAGGCGAGTATGTTGGTACAGTAGAAACTGCAAATACCGATGAATCGCAGCTTACCGAAATGATGGTAGGCAAAAAAATAAGCCTTAACATAGAGCGTAGTGAACCGCAAAATGTTGAGGATAGGCTTATAATTCACGATGTTGAATGCATAAATCGTGAGGGTGTAAAAATACTTGATGATATAACCTTTACTGCACGTTCGGGCGAAATACTGGGTATTGCAGGTATTGCGGGTAGCGGTCAGCGTGAGTTGCTTGAGGCTATAGCAGGTCTTCAACAGGTGCAGTTTGGCGAAATAATTTACAATAATCCTAAGACAAATGCAAAAGAAGATTTACGCAATAAAACTCCTATGCAAATTCGTGAGCTTGGCGTTAGACTTTCTTTTGTACCTGAGGACCGCCTTGGTATGGGTCTTGTAGGTAATATGGACATTGTTGATAATATGATGTTAAGAAGCTACCGTAGAGGCAAATCGGTATTTCTTGAAAGAAAAGGACCTAAAGATTTAGCCGATCAGATAATAGAGGATTTAGAGGTTGTAACACCAAGTGCTTCAACCCCTGTAAGAAGACTTTCGGGCGGTAACGTGCAAAAGGTATTGGTTGGTCGTGAAATTGCTGCATCACCTACTGTGCTTATGGCGGGTTATCCTGTAAGAGGATTGGATATTAACTCTTCTTATACAATTTATAATCTTCTTAACGAGCAGAAAAAACGTGGTGTAGCCGTTATTTTTGTTGGTGAAGATTTAGACGTGCTTATTGAGTTGTGTGACAGAATTTTAGTTATAGGTTCGGGTAGAATTACCGGAATAGTGGACGGCAGAACAACCACAAAAGAAGAAATAGGTCTATTGATGACAAAATCTAACGGAGGTGATACAGAATGACAGACTTGAAAACTAAACAGACACGAGAGCCACTCATTCATATCACCAAACGTGATGATATGACATTTAAAAAGTCAGCATTAATTCACTTTATAGGTATTATAGTTGCATTATTGATAAGCAGTATACTTATAATTGCGGTTACAGGTCAAAATCCTATAGAGCTTTTTAAGTCTATGTATGAGGGTGTTATAGGTACTCCTATTGCAAACTCGGGCATCAATAAAAAGTATATGGAATCTATACACATAGCGGCAATTTTGTTATGTATATCATTGGCTGTAACCCCTGCGTTTAAAATGAAATTCTGGAATATCGGTGCAGAAGGTCAAGTGCTCATGGGTTGCCTTACCACCGCTTATTGTATGCTTCAGTTTGGCGGCAAAATGAGCGAACCTGCTTTGCTTGCGGTTACAATTTTTTTAAGTGTAATTGTAGGTGCTATCTGGGCGGTTATACCGGCAATTTGCAAAGCGTTCTGGAATACAAACGAAACTCTTTTCACACTTATGATGAACTATGTTGCTATGACTTTGGTTTCTTACTTTATAATGGTGAAGGATAGATCGGGCAGAAGTGACCTTGGTATTCTTAATGAGCGTACAGGCTATGGTTATTTGCCAAATTTATTTGGAAGAAATTATATTACCAACATATTAATTGTTACTGCAGTTACAGTATTTATGTTTGTTTATCTTAAATACAGTAAGCAGGGTTATGAAATATCTGTAGTTGGTGAAAGTGAAAATACTGCAAGATATATTGGCATAAATGTTAAAACTGTAATTATACGTACCGTTGCAATTTCGGGTGCTATTTGCGGTTTGGTAGGCTTTATGATAGTTGCCGGCGACAAGCATTCTATTGATTCTTCTATAGTTGGCGGTCAAGGCTTTACCGCTATAATGGTATCTTGGATGGCAAAGTTTAATCCGATAATTATGATTCCGGTATCAATGCTCATTGTATTTTTAAGTGTGGGCAGTAAGTTTGCTACATCGGCATTCCGTATTGATAATAGTATAGGCGATATACTTACAGCAATAGTTATTTTTTCAATTATAGCTTGCGAATTTTTCACAAGATATAAAATTAATTTTCGTGGGGCGAAGGGAGGAAAATAAAGTATGAACATTACAATGTTGATAACCTTTATAAAGCAGTCTATAAGACTTAGCTCAACCCTTTTGCTTGGCTCTACAGGTGAGATTATAACCGAAAAATCGGGTAATCTTAACCTTGGTACTCCCGGTATTATGGCGGGTGGCGCTATAAGTGGTATAGTTGGTGCGTATTTTTACACCACTTCGGGTGTGACTTTCAACCCCATAATCAGCGTTTTAATCACACTGCTTTGCAGTATAATAGGTTCGTTGCTAGTTACACTTATATATTGCTTTTTAACTATCACACTAAAGACCAATCAAAATGTTACAGGCTTAGCTCTTACAACTTTTGGTGTAGGTTTAAGTAATTTTATAGGTAGTATTATTAATCAACAAATGGGCGGTACAGGTGTTGCGGCTTTCCCTGAAATAGGTAAAGCTTACAGAACCGCTTTGCCCTTTGCCGATAAGCTAGGATTTATTGGTCAGATTTTCTTCTCATACGGTTTTATGACCTACCTTGCAATTATAATTGCGGTAGTTTCAGCTTGGTTTATAGCTAAAACAAAAATAGGTCTTAATCTTCGTGCGGTAGGTGAAAACCCGGCAACGGCAGATGCCGCAGGTATAAACGTAAACCGTTACAAATATTTTGCCACCTGCATAGGTGGTGTAATATCCGGTCTTGGCGGATTGTACTATGTAATGGATTTTGCGGCTGCAAACTGGCAGAATAACATTCTGGCTCAATTTGGTTGGTTGTCGGTTGCGCTTGTAATCTTTGCTGTTTGGCGTCCTAATCTTGCTATAGTAGGCTCACTTATTTTTGGTGCGCTTTATATTATAGGACCATTCCTACTACAGTTAAGCACAAAAGAGCAAGAACTTTTAAAGATATTACCTTATTTGGTAACTATTATTGTGTTGGTTATTATAAGTATGCGTGATAAAAAGGAAAATCAACCACCTGCAAGTCTTGGTTTATCGTATTTTAGAGAAGAAAGATAAATTGGTACAGTTTAAAAGGATATATAGTTATGTTAGTTTTAGGTTTTGATATAGGTGGCACAAAATGTGCTGTTATTACTGCCGAATATAACAACGGCGATATAAAGCTTTTAAAAAAGGAAAAATGTCCTACAGATAAAAGCATAACCCCCGTAGAGATGATTGATAGACTTATTGCTATGGCAGACGGTATACTTGACGGTAAGCCGGAGGCAATTGGTATTTCTTGCGGCGGGCCGCTTGATTCCAAAAAGGGCGTTATCATGAATCCCCCTAATCTTGAGGGTTGGGATAATATTGAAATTGTAAAGCAGATAGAATCACATTATGGTGCGCCAACCCATTTGCAAAACGATGCTAACGCCTGTGCGGTTGCTGAATGGAAATTCGGTGCAGGCAAGGGTAGCGAAAATATGATTTTTATGACCTTTGGAACAGGTCTTGGTGCCGGTCTTATTTTAAATGGCAGACTTTACAGCGGTACTAATGATAATGCGGGCGAGCTAGGTCATATAAGGCTTGAAAAATTTGGTCCTGTAGGCTATGGTAAAGCCGGTTCGTTTGAAGGCTTTTGCAGTGGCGGCGGTATAGCTCAGTTGGGTTATACAATGGCACTTGAAAAGGTGCAAAGGGGTAAATATCCGCTTTATTTTAAACCCGGTATGACCGAGGCGGATGTTACAGCAAAATCCATTGCAGATGCTGCGGCGCAGGGCGACGAAACCGCATTGCAGGTATACAAAACCTGTGGTGAATATTTGGGCAGAGGGCTTTCTATAGTTATTGACCTGCTTAATCCAGAAGTGGTTGTAATAGGTAGTATTTTTGCACGCTCACACGATTTATTGTGGGAGCCTGCAGAAAAAATAATTAAAAAAGAAGCGTTAGATATATCGGCTAGTTGCTGTAGAGTAGTACCTGCCGCTTTAGGCGAGCAAATTGGTGATTATGCGGCTATAGCAACCGCTTTGTTGGAGGAATGATTATGTTAAACGAATTAATGCAAAGATATCCTCAGCTTGAAAGCTGTAAGGCAGAAATAGTAGCAGCCGCTGAGGCTATTATTAACCTTTATGAGAATGATGGTAAAATGATGATATGCGGTAACGGCGGCAGTTGTGCCGATAGTGACCATATTGTAGGCGAGTTGATGAAAGGCTTTTTAAAGCAAAGACCGTTGAGCGATGCACAAAAGGCTGAAATGAAAAAGAATTGTCCTGAGTTGGATGATTATGCTTTATCTAAGCTTCAAGGTGCATTACCTGCAATATCATTACCTTCAATTACTGCACTTAATACAGCATTTTGTAACGATGTTGAGCCTGAGCTTATTTTCGCACAGCCTTTAATGTCGTTAGGCAGAAAGAATGATATGTTAATTGCAATCAGCACATCGGGCAATTCCAAAAACGTTGTTAATGCGGCAAAGGTTGCTAAAGGTTTAGGTGTAAAGGTTATAGCGCTTACCGGCAAAATGGGCGGCAAGCTTAAGGATTTAGCAGATATATGCATTTGTGCACCTGAAACCGAAACCTTTAAGGTGCAGGAATTACATTTGCCAATCTATCATTACCTTTGTGCTAATACAGAAGCACATTTTTTTGAAATGTAATATTTGAAATAAAAAAAGCGGTCTTACGACCGCATTTTTATTTTGCAATACTTATTAAATTTCAAGCTCAACATCAAAAAATAAAATAGTATGTCGGTTATGCTCGATTGTAAACATTATATGTCCATTTTCATAAAATCCATCTGAATAACAAAACATACCGGGAAATTCTACTAAATTCTTTTTATATTTCCAGGTTTTCATATCATCGTCAGATATCCATATTGCTATAGGATTTCTTTCTTTAGGACTAGGGGTATGTATTAATGCTATAAGATTGTTTTCAAGATTTAAAAGCTTTGGTTTGCATCCTGGATTTGGTATATCGGTTTTAATAGTTTCACTCCAGGTTTTGCCACCATCTGCTGACTCATTGTACCATAATACACCTGTTCGGTCTTTGCGGCGCAGCATAGCAATTCTGCCGTCAGAAAGCTTTGCTAAGGTAGGCTCTGAGAATACCCAACCGCCATCTAAATCAAATTTAGAAACCAAATGTCTTTCATAAGTTTTGCCATTATCATCACTTATAAGCACACCTGTTTCGCAAAAATCATTGGCGGTAAGTTTAAGTTCTTTGCCGTTTTTTAAATATTCTTTAATATTTGCATTTGTGGCGTCAGAAAACTCATAGTGTTGATAAGGGGTGATAATTCTACCATCTTCTGTTGTAATATCCGCTCTTATATGTGTGTACCCCGAAAAATGCGGAGCGTGACCGCAATGTTCCCAAGTGTACCCACTATCAAAGCTTTTAACTACTGCCGTTTCGCAATTGTCTAAAAAATTGCCGTTATGTACTGTAAGTTGCGCTGTTATTTCGTCGCCTAAAACCGAAACCGCAGTACAATAAACTGCCCTGCCGTCTTCGGGAAAAACCTTTATTTTTTCATACCACTCAGACCAAGTTTCGCCGTTATCTTTAGAATGAAATGCGAACACTCTATTATCCTTATGCGGTTCACAGGTACCGTCGGTTTGGGCTATACAAAGCAATTCGCCGTTTGGGGCTTTTCTTAGAATAGGCTCGCACGAAAGGGTGTTTTGATGCACTTGTCTTATTCTAACACTTTTAAACATAGCTTTTTTCACCTATTAAAGTAAGAACTTTTCCTTATCACGATTTATTTGCTTTAAATATCTATCTTCTTCCGAAAAAATACAACCGCAGTATTTTTGCATATATAGGCCCTCTTCACGTGCTTTTGCGTTGCCATCTCTGAAATTCGGTCTAAAATCTCTGTAAAGAAACTCTACGCCAAACTCTTTTGCGTATTTTTCACCCAAGCTTACCATAAGCTCATGATTTTGATAAATACTTGAAAGCAATGTAGAAGTAAATGCAGAAAATCCATTTTCTGCGGCGTATTGCGCAGTTTTCTTTAAACGGTGGTCGTAACAGTAAAAACACCGTTTTTCGATATTATCTGCTACATTTTTAACGAATTCTCGCAAACCGTAATCTTCACAAATAATTACCTTTGCATTAATTTTTTCGCCATACTCTATAAGGCAATCTCTGCGGGCTTCATATTCCTTAAAGGGATGAATATTGGGATTATACCAAAACAATATAGGTTCTATACCTTCTTGGCGTAAAGGTTCAATGCACGAAACGCTGCACGGGGCGCAACAGGTGTGAAGTAAAACCTTATTCATATTATTCATTGCCTACAACAGAGTCAATGTCCATTATATAGTCGCCGTTACCCATAACTGTAGGTAATTCACCGTTCCATTTGTTCCACTTTATGTATTCAACATAGTCGGGCGATGCTGAAAGTGCATCCTGAATAAGTTTAATACTTTCGGCTTCGGCTTCAGCTTGTGTAACCTTTTGTTGAGCCTCAATCTCTATACGTGAAAGGTCTTGCTCTGCCTTTAATGCATTTTGCTGGGCGGTTTGCTTAGCCTCAACAGCGGCATTGAACTCTTCAGAAAAATCAAAGTTAATAATATTAAATATTTCAACATCTATACCGTATGAGCTTATTTTTTCGATTAAGGCATCCTTAATTTCTGTACCAACGTCCTGACGCTTGGTTATAAGCTCTTCGGCGGTATATCTTGCAGTAACTGCTTTTATACTTTCTTGTATAGCAGGGGTAATAATTACTGTTTCGTAATTTACGCCTATATTTTTGTAAAGAGAAGCAGAAGATTGATGGTCTACACGGTAGTTTACTGCTACCACATAGGAAATTATCTGCAAGTCCTTTGAAGACGCCGAACCGTCGGTTTCAATTTTTTGGGTACGGTTGTTAATTTGAATTACGTTTTGAACAAACGGAGCCTTAAAGTGCAAGCCTTCGGATAAAACCTTATCCGAAACGGCACCTAAAGTTACTACAACGCCGGTGTTACCTGCGTTTACTATTGATACTGAAGAAGCTATTAAAATTAAAGCTACAAGTACAAATGCACATATAATGATGAGTTTTTTTGTTATATTCATAATGTCACATCCTATTCTATATCTTTTCCGCAACAACGTTTGTATTTTTTACCGCTACCACATGGGCATAAAGCATTTTTGCCTACAGCACCCTTACCTTTTACGGTGAGCGGTTTATCACCTGTAGAGGTTTCTTCGGCAACCTTTTCACGCTTAACCTCTTCATTTTTTCTTATTCGAACAGAAAGCACAAGCTTAGCGGTTTGCTCACGTATTGTATTGGTCATAGCCTCAAACATATCGTAACTGTCATTACGGTATTCTACAACAGGGTCATGCTGACCGTAAGCTCTAAGACCGATACCTTGACGAAGCTGATCCATAGCATCTATATGATCCATCCAGTTAGTGTCAACACTTCTAAGTAACATAACACGCTCAATTTCACGCATAGTATCACTACCGAATTTTTCTTCACGGCTTTCATACAAATTGCGGGCGGTGGTTTTAAGTTGTTCTGCCACTTCCTCTTTAGAGGTGTTGCCAAGCTCTTCAACTGTAAAGTGTAAATCTTCGGGTGTGGTAATCCAGCCTAAGAAATATTCACGCAAACCGTTTACATCCCAATTATCATGCACAGCATCGTCGGCAAGATAAATACCACAGTAAGCCTCAACCGTTTCATCAACCATTTTCAGCACGGTTTCTTTAAGGTTTTCGCCGTTAAGCACCTTGTTTCTTTGGGCATAAATAAGCTCACGTTGTTTATTCATTACATCGTCATACTGTAATACATTCTTACGTATAGCAAAGTTCATGCCTTCTTTTTTCTTCTGTGCACCCTCAATAGTTTTTGAAAGCATAGCATTTTCAAGCGGAATATTTTCTTCAACCTTAAGAGTATCCATAATAGTTGAAATTCTTTCACCGCCGAAAAGTCGCATAAGGTCATCTTCTAATGAAACGAAGAACTGTGTGTTACCCGGGTCACCCTGACGGCCTGCACGACCTCTTAACTGGTTATCTATTCGTCTTGATTCGTGGCGTTCGGTACCTATAATTGAAAGACCGCCCGAATTACGCACCTGCTCGGCTTCGGGTGCGATTTCAGCTTTAAATTTATCGTAATATTGCTTGTAGCTTTCACGTGCTGAAAGAATATCTGCATTGTCAGTCTCAGCAAAGCCTGTAGCTTCGGTAATCATTTCTTCGCTCAAACCATCGTGCCTTAAAGCAGACTTTGCAAGGTATTCAGCATTACCGCCAAGCATAATATCGGTACCACGGCCTGCCATGTTTGTAGCAATTGTAACGGCACCTAGCTTACCTGCTTGAGCTATAATCTCAGCTTCTTTTTCATGGTGCTTAGCGTTAAGCACGTTATGCTTAATGCCACGCTTTTTAAGCATAGCCGATAAAAGCTCGGATTTTTCAATTGTAACAGTACCTACAAGCACCGGCTGACCTTTTTGATGGCACTCTATTATTTTATCTATTACAGCATAGAATTTAGCCTTTTCGGTTTTGTAAACTACATCGTTTTCATCAATACGTGCTAACGGCTTATTTGTGGGTATTTCAATAACATCAAGCTTGTAAATTTCTTGAAATTCGGTTTCTTCGGTCATGGCAGTACCTGTCATACCCGAAAGTTTTGAATAAAGTCTGAAGAAATTCTGGAAAGTAATGGTAGCAAGTGTTTTCGATTCTTTTGCTACTTTAACACCCTCTTTAGCTTCTATAGCTTGGTGTAGGCCTTCGTTATAACGTCTGCCATACATAAGGCGGCCTGTGAATTCATCAACGATTATAACTTCACCGTCTTTAACAACGTAATCAACATCACGCTTCATAATACCATAAGCACGAATAGCCTGGTTTACGTGGTGAGCTATAGCTATATTCTCACTATCGTTAAGGTTTTCAATATCAAAATAGCTTTCTGCTTTTTTAACACCCTCTGGGGTAAGGGTAGCTGTGTGAGCTTTTTCATCTACAACGTAATCACCGTCATAATTTGTATCCTCATCACTTGCCTTATCGTCCATTTCCTTAACTTTTACCATTTTAAGTGAACGTGCAAAGCTGTTAGCTTTTGAGTAAAGGTCGGTAGATTTATCGCTTTGTCCAGAAATAATAAGCCGTGTACGTGCTTCGTCTATAAGTATAGAGTCAACCTCATCTACAATAGCGAAGTTATGTTCACGCTGAACCTTTTGCTCTTTGTAGATTACCATATTATCTCTAAGATAATCAAAGCCTAGCTCGTTGTTGGTGCAATAGGTAATATCGGCTTCGTAAGCCTGCTTTTTAGCTTCGTGGTCCATACCGTGAATAATAAGACCAACGCTAAGGCCCATAAACCTGTAAAGCTTGCCCATCCACTCACTATCACGCTTAGCAAGGTAATCGTTAACGGTTACAATGTGCACACCCTTGCCTGAAATTGCGTTAAGGTATGCGGGCAGAGTGGCAACCAAGGTTTTACCTTCACCTGTTTTCATTTCGGCAATTCTGCCTTGATGAAGAATAATACCGCCTATAATCTGAACGGGGAAGTGGCGCATGCCGAGCACACGGTCGCCGGCTTCACGGCAAGCAGCAAAGGCTTCGGGTAAAATATCATCCAATGTTTCGCCAAGCGATAATCTTTCTTTAAACTCAGCAGTTTTGTTTTTAAGCTCATCATCAGAAAGAGCACGGTATTCTTCTTCTAGCGACAGCACTTTTTCTTGCAATGGCATAATTCTTTTAATTTCTTTTTTACTGTAATCACCAAATAAGGCTCTTAATAAACTCATATATTTTCCTCACATATCGGTTATTTCTTAAAAAATTTCTATACAATTAAATAATACCATAAATTTGTAAATAAATATAGTTTTATTTTAAATAAATATTACTGTTTTTCTTGTAAAGTCCGCTTGAAAGTGTAATGTTTTTTTCTTTATCAATAAAAACGGCTTCGGTTTCGGGTTGCGTTTCTATAATTTCCAACCCTTTTTCAAGACCGGTAAGCATACAAACGGTAGAAAGCGCATCACAGTCTAGCGAGCTGTCTCCTATAACAGTAACGCTTGCAAGTGAATTTTCTACGCTATAGCCTGTAGCGGGGTCTATAATGTGGTGGTAAAATTTACCGTCTTGTTCAATATAGCGCTGGTATATTCCAGATGTAACGGCAGATTTATCCTTAATACTAAGTGTGGCAATAATACCGTCACTAAAAGGATTTTGTATGCCAACCTTATATTCGTCACCAAAAACAACAACGTTTCCGCCAAGATTTATAATGCCTGACGGAACACCCATTTCCTTAAAAAAGGTTTTGATTTTATCGGCAATAAATCCTTTCCCGATACCGCCTAAATCTATTTTTTTGCCGTTCAGGTTGATTTTAGCGTCCTTAATTTCAATAGCCTCATAATCAACGTTTTTAAGTGCCTCTGCAATTTCGTCTTTAGGTGGAACTATTTGGTTTTTAAAATCCCAAAGTTCACTTACAGGGCATATAGTTATATCAAACTTACCGTCGGTAAGTTTTGAATAATAAATGGATCGCTCTATAATTTTAAGGGTTCCTTCGTTTACGTCGGTAAAGCCATCATAATTATTTAGCTTATAAACATCACTTTCTTTGTTTGTACGGCTTAGCAATTTGTCATAAGATTCGCACAACTCAAAAGCACCGTTAAGCGTTTCCTTACTACAATCGGCGGTAAGGGTAGCTACGGTGTCAAGAACAAAGCGGGTTTCGCTGTTTTCAATATTACTGTTACAGCCACAAAGGCTTAGTAACATAAAAATTAAGTAAACAGATGTAATTCTTTTCATAATTACAGTATACCACACTTTTAATTTTTGTAAAGATGTGTTAATATATAATATAATATAACTATTATGAGGAGGTGCTGTATGAAAAAGGGTGATATAATAATTATCGCATCTGTTGCGGGGGCAATATTAGCATTAATTTTAATTTTTTTGTTTTGCGGCACCAAGGGTGAAATGGTTGTAATAAGGCAAAACGATAATATAGTTGGTTCTTTTCCTATTTCGCAAAATGAAGAAATTGCTTTGGGTACAAACACAATAAAAATACAGAATGGTGAAGTAGAGGTTGTTTGGGCTGATTGTAAAAATCAGCTTTGTAAAAAGCATTCAGCAATATCAAAAAAGGGTGAAAGCATTGTGTGCTTGCCGAATAAGGTTATAATTACTATAGAAGATAAATAATTTGTACAATATTGAATTTTTAATGGTTGCAAATTTAAATTTTTTATGTTAGAATTAACAAAGATTTTCTTTGGAGGAATTAAAATGAAAAAAATAATAGCTTTATTGTTAGTGCTTTGTGTATCTTTTTGTTTAGTTGCTTGTAAAAATGAAACCACCAGTAGTGATTTAACAAGCGAGGGTACACAAACCGAAGTGGTTGAGTCTGATTCGGATAAAGATGAAACTTCTGAAGTGTCAGAACCGGAAGAAACTGATTCTGATGCAGATAGCAAACCTACAAATAATGTAAGTTCAAATACCGTAACTTCAAAACCTGTAGGTTCAACAACTACCGCACATACACACGAATTTTCTAAAGCTACCTGTACTGAGGCTGCAAAATGTTCTTGTGGTGCTACAGAGGGTGCAGCTTTAGGTCATAAATATGTAAATCACAAATGTTCAGTTTGTAAAGCTGATGAAAGCGGTTACAAAGTAGTTGAATCTTCTGATAAAACCTTTTCTGTAATTCTTCCCGAATCACTTGCAAGCAAGTGCAAGATTGAGGCTTATGCAGAGTGGGATGGTGTTCAAATTTCTGTTAAAGATGCCGGTCTTGGCATGTATGCAGAAAATGTTCCTGTTTTTCTTTTCACTTCTGTACACGAATCAGTTCAAACTTATGAAGCTGATTGGAAGAAGAAGGGGGATTCTGTAATATTTGACCCCACTCAATTTAGTTCTTTAGAGGATATGGGCTTTAGATTGAAGAAGACCGCCCACGTAAAAGACGGGTTTACTATCTACTGTCAATACATTGATGGCGCTGCTTCATATACCGGTAACAAGGCGGTAGTTAAAGAGCTTCTTGATAACGAAAGCAAAATAGAAATAATATTTAATTAATGATTTTTATCCCGAGATTTTCGAATTGAATCTCGGGATTTTTTTGAGGTTTATAGCACCATTTTCTCAAAGGTTGAAATTTTTTTAGAAATGTGTTATACTATGCTGTAATATATTTAAAAACTAGGTGATTATATGATAAATACCGAAAGATTATGTCCCGGTTGTATGAGCGACAATGGCGGCGAAAAGGTTTGCCCTGTTTGTGGATATGATTCTGCAACGCAAAATCCCGAAGTAGCTTTGCCTACAGGCTTTACATTTAATAATCGTTTCCTTATAGGTAAGGTTCTTTGCATTAACGGTGAAAGCATTACTTATATAGGTTGGGATAGTGTTGACTCTACTGTGGTTAATATTAAAGAATATTTTCCGCAGGGCTTTGCACACCGTAATCCTGATAAAACCGTTTCTATTGAAAGTGGTGGCGAATACACATTTAATGAGGGGCTGCTTGAGTTTGAAGAAATAAACAAAAGCATTATGGCTTCTGAGCTACCGTCTTTAGTGCCGGTTATATCTGTTTTTGAAGAAAACGGAACTATATATGCCGTTTCTGCAAATATTCAGGGTATAACGCTTGAAAGCTTTTTGCAAAAGAATGGCGGTTCTTTGAAATGGGAACAGGCAAGAGCGCTGTTTTTACCTCTTATTGATACTGTTAAGGGTATGGATGATGCCGGAATATATCACAGAGCAATTTCTCCCGAAACCATAATTGTAGGACGAGACGGTAAATTGCGTATTGCCAATTACGCAATTAAAAAATTGAGAATAGAAAATTCTGAGTTGAAGTCAGAATTGTTTGACGGATACTCAGCAGTAGAAGTTTACGGTATTGATGGTATGCATGATGATACCTATACCGATGTTTACGGCTTGTGTGCTACACTTTTCAGGGTGCTTATTGGCGTCACCCCTGCTCGTGCTGATGTAAGACTTGAAAATGATACCATATCTATACCTGCGAAATTTGCTGAGGAATTGCCACGTCATGTTTTGGCGGCGTTAGCTAACGGTTTGCAGGTTTTACCTCAGGACCGTACACGCAATATTGAAAAGCTTAAAAATGAGCTTGTATATGGTGAGATTTCAGAGCCTGCGGTTAAAAAGCGTAACCCCGCACCAGATAAAGAGGTTAAAGAAAAGCCGGCTAAAAAAGGCAATTCTGCAAAATATGCAATAATTTCTTCGGTTTGCACAATTGTAGTATTTTTAATAATAGCGGCTGTACTTGTGCTAACAGTATTTAAGGACAATGTTTTCGGCGGTGACGAGGTTGAATCTTCAAGTGATGAAACTTCAGTAAGCGCTCCTGTTGTAGAGTCAATAGGCAGTATTGACAGCGGTGCAGAGGTTACCGCAAAGCAGTATGTAGTGCCTGACTTCAAAGGCAAAACTTATGCTGAAATAATTGATAGTAAAGATTATGAAATGTTCGATTTTGTTATTTCAGATAAGAGCTTTTCCGATTATCCAAAGGGTACAGTTTGTGCACAGTCGGTAGAACCGAAAACTAATGCGGTAAGAGATACTAAAATTGAGCTTGTGATTAGTCTTGGCGCTAAGGAAATAAAAATTGCCAATGTTAAGGGACTAGACGAAATTAACGCAAAGCTTGAGCTTTTGAAGCAAGGATTTTTGTATGATAATATAGAGGTTCTTGAAAAATATGATGAAGATATGGAGCCCGGAGTTGTACTTGAGCAGGAGCCTAAGTATAACGAAACCGTAAATGTTGATGAAATTGTAAAAATATACGTCAACTCTTATGAGGGTGACGAAGAATCATCAGAAACAGATTCTTCAAGCAATAAGGTTTCATCTAAC
>JAZREW010000210.1:0-8060 GCA_045661005.1 Acutalibacteraceae bacterium
CAAGATGTGATACAGGTGTAGGTCTGCCCTGAAACTCAGTTCTTATTCTACGAAGTTCAGCAATAAATTTACGAGACTGACAAATTGAATAATAAGCCTCGGTAATCTCTGCCATAGCGGCTTTTAATTTATCATCAATAAAAACGCCGCCGTATTTACCGAAATAACCATTTTTATCGGGATATTCGTTAAAATAGGTATCAAAATTCACACCGTTAAAATTCATAATAAAATCTCCTATCTAGCCAATGTATTAAAAAACGCCCTGCCCCTATTGGGACAAGACGTAAAAATCCTGCGGTACCACCCAAGTTGCCGTAAAACGACCTCTCAATATGCACTAAAATGCATTCCGTTATGATAACGGGTACGGTCACCCCGTCGGTTACTACTAACAAAAGCTTTCGTCCGCCCTCATAAGTCCATTCACAAGCACCAAAGTCACAGCATTTCCACCAGCAACTGCTCTCTAAACACTTATATGTACTGCTACTACTCTTAATCACAGGTTTAATAATATACATACATAATAACATTACTTAAAAAAATTGTCAAGCACTTTTTAGCACTTGACAATTTAAAAATTATTTTTTCATAGAAATAGCTTTTTTAGCTTTTTCAACAATATTAACTGCACGAAGACCGAATTCATCAAGCAGTTTTGGTGCAGGTCCTGAATGACCAAACACATCATAAACACCAAGCTTAACAACAGGAACCGGATATTCTTCTGCAACTACATCACTAACAGCACTACCAAGACCACCAATTACAGAATGTTCTTCAGCAGTAACAATAGCGCCTGTTTCTTTAGCGGCTTTTATAATTATATCCTTATCTAAAGGCTTAATAGTATGAATATTAATAATACGAGCGCTAATACCCTCATTAGCCAAAAGCTCGTAAGCCTGTAAAGCCTCATTAACCATAAGACCTGTTGCAACTATTGTTACATCTGTACCGTCTTTAAGCTCTACACCCTTGCCAATTTCGAATTTATAATCATCGCCGAAAATTACAGGTACTGCAAGTCTGCCAAAACGCATATAAACAGGACCGTTATGATCAAGAGCGGCTTTTACTGCAAGTTTAGCCTCTGTATCATCAGCAGGGTTAATAATAGTCATACCAGGAATTGTACGCATAAGCGCAATATCTTCATTACATTGATGAGTTGCACCGTCTTCACCAACAGAGATACCTGCGTGTGTAGCGCCGATAACAACATTAAGGCGAGGATAACCTACAGAGTTTCTAATCTGTTCGAAAGCTCTGCCTGCTGCAAACATTGCAAATGAGCTACAGAAAACCTTTTTACCTGTAGCGGCAATACCTGCGGCAATACCAATCATGTTTTGTTCTGCTATACCGCAATCATAAAATCTTTCAGGGAAAGCCTTTTTAAACACACCTGTTTGAGTAGCTGCTGCAAGGTCAGCATCTAATACAACAAAATCATCACGCTGTGCGCCAAGCTCTGCAAGAGCGGCACCGTAGCTTGCTCTGGTAGCAATTGTTTTTACTTCTGACATAATATTGTACTCTCCTTAATTATACTAATTTTGCAAGCTCTTCATTAAGCTCTTTCATTGCCTGCTCAAACAATTCATCATTAGGAGCAGCACCGTGCCAGCTAACATTGTTTTCCATATAAGAAACGCCCTTACCCTTAACAGTATTAGCAATAATAGCAACCGGTTTATCAATTGTTGCAGCTTCAGCTAAAGCAGCTTCAATCTCATCAAAATCGTGACCGTTAATTGTAATTGTATGCCAATTAAATGCTTCAAACTTTTTATCAATAGGCTTTGCAGAGTTAACCTCGTCAATAGTACCGTCAATTTGTAAATTATTAAAATCAACAAAAACAGTTAAATTATCAAGTCCCTTATTAGCCGCAAACATAGCAGCCTCCCAAACCTGACCTTCTTCAATTTCACCGTCACCCAAAACTGAGTAAACCTTAAAATCATTTCCAAAATGCTTTGCAGAAAGCGCCATGCCAACAGCGGCAGAAATACCTTGACCAAGTGAACCGGTAGACATATCCACACCGGGAATATACTTCATATCAGGATGGCCCTGTAAAATACTATCAGGCTTACGAAGAGTAGTAAGCAACTCTTTATCAAAAAATCCACGTTCTGCTAAAACAGCATATAAAACAGGTGCAGCATGTCCCTTAGAAAGAACAAAACGATCTCTGTTTTCCATTTTAGGATTTTTGGGATCTATATTCATATGTTTAAAATATAGATATGTCATTATTTCAGCGGCTGAAAGTGAACCACCCGGATGACCCGATTTTGCACTGTGTACCCCCTCTAAGATGCCCATTCTTACTTTACAGGCTGTGATTTGCAATTCTTTTTTAACTGCAGCTTCCATCTTTTCCATCCTTTCATATTTAAGTAAAGTTTAATCTTTACTGAATTTATTTGTTAAATAATCTATAAAATCTGCTACGGCGCCGTCTTTGCAAGCACCCGCAACAAAATCAGCATACTTAGATACATCATCAGGCGTACCCGCAGGCACAGCCGCAATATCAGCACCAGCCAGCATTTCTATATCGTTATAATAATCGCCCATCGCAAAAATCAAGCCATTATCAAAACCTAGAATTCTTTTTAAATTATTAATACCTGAAAATTTATCAACACCCGGCGGCAACATTTCATAATAAGCATAAAACACATTATCCACAACCACACCCGTATCAACAAAACGGCTTTCAGTATTTATAGATTTAAGCTTTTCTTTAATTTCTTCACGATGTGCTTCGTCTCTAAACATTAAAATAAATTTACTTATTTTAAGTTTTTTTGCATCTTCAAAACTTATTACATCGGCACAAAATTTTTCATAAGTTTGATGAACAACTAATTCGTTTGTAGATTGAAGTGTGAAAACAGAATCACCGGAATAAAATTCAACACCTACATCTTTATCGCTGTTTAATATATATTCAATAGCAGAATAGTCACAAATAGGAATAATATCTTCGTGTAGTACTTTTGATTCTTCAAAATCATAAACCATACTGCCATTAGCTAAAACACATTTGGATACTGAATTCAACCTTGAAACTATTGGCCTTGCCGCCACTAAACCTCGTCCCGAAGTAATAGCAAAACAACCGCCCTCTTTAACAAAAAAATCAATTTTTTCTATATTACGAGGATTAATGTACCCTTCATCCATCAAAGTAGCGTCAACATCACAGGCAAAAATACAGTTATCAAATATTCCCATTATCTTTTCCTTTCTAAAAAACGCTCAAAATAGTCCGGCACTTGTGAATCAAATTCCATATACTCTTTAGTGCGTGGATGAATAAAACCAACCTTTTTAGCGTGTAAGCATTGACCATTTAGTTCGGTTATAACCTTTTTAGGTCCGTACACATCGTCACCTGCAACCGGATGACCAAGATATGCCATATGTACCCTTATTTGATGGGTTCTGCCTGTTTCAAGCCTTAACCTTAAATATGTAAAACCATTAAGTCTTTCTTCAACCTTGTAATGAGTAACAGCTTCCCTACCGCCCTTTGCCACCACAGCCATTTGTTTACGCTTTACAGGGTGTCTTCCAATAGGTGCATTAACAATACCTTTATCATTTTTAACATTGCCGTAAACTACAGCTATATATTCACGGGTGAAGGAATGTTCCTTTATCTGCTCGGCTAAAAAAGTATGAGCTAAATCGTTTTTTGCCACCATAAGCAAACCGCTTGTATTTTTATCTATACGATGTACAATGCCAGGACGCATTACGCCGTTTATACCCGAAAGCGAATCACCGCAATGAAACATAAGTGCATTTACAAGCGTACCATCGTAATTACCCGCCGCAGGATGAACAACCATTCCCTTTGGCTTATTTACAACTAGCAAATCATCATCTTCGTACACTATGTCAAGCGGTATATTCTCAGGCTCAGCCTCATATTCCTTTGGTTCAGGAACAGTGATTTTAACCACATCACCCATATGCAACTTTGTGTTTTTAGAAACGGTATTTCCATTTACAAAAACACAATTTTCTTCTATTAAAGTAGCTATTCTTGAGCGTGAAAGCTCGGTTAATTTTGCGGCAAATACATCTAGTCTTTCAAAGCCTTCGTTATTAAAAACAACCTCAAATATCTGCATCATCAACCTGCTCTTGAGCCGCTACAGGCTCTGCCTTTTTACTGTATTCATTAACAGTATCAATAATAAAATATAAAATTAATAACCCAGCCCCTATAACAACGGCACAATCGGCTACGTTAAATACAGGAAACTGTGGCCAAAATTCAAAATGTAAAAAATCAATCACATTACCGTCTCTAAAAACACGGTCTATCATATTACCTATTCCGCCCGAAAGCACCAAAACAATAGCCCAAAACAATAGCTTGTTTTGACCGCCAAGCTTAATAAGTATACCTATACAAACAACCATTACAACAGCTGTTATTAATAAAAGTAACCAAGTATGCCCCCTAAGCATACCCCATGCGGCTCCCTTATTATGAATATAAACAATATCTATAATTCCTTTAATAAAGCCGCACGATTCACCAAGTGAAAAATTAGATATAATATATAGTTTTGTTAGTTGGTCAATACCCAAAACGGCTATACCACATATTATACCCAATATATAAGTAATCAATGAAATGCCTCCTAAAAAGCGTTTTATTCATCAAAATTATCGTTTAAAATAGAATTACCAACAACAAAACCAGAAGATTCGGTAGTCTTTGGTGTTATAGATGATATAGGTGTTACAGATGGTATATCTACAACGGGTGTAGTGCGAACCGGTGCGTTATAGGTTTGAGTAACATGAGAAACAGTAGACACCGGTATAAATTTCTGCGGATCAGGTTCTTTATCGAAAGTTGCAGAAACAATCTCTGCCATACGGGTAGGATCCATAAGCACACTATCAGGTAAAGCGTTAAAGCTTTCAATATGTTCTTTAATTTTAACAGATACTGTAGTTTTTAAAGAAGCTATTTCCATCTTAAGCTTATCATATAAAAGTTGTTGACGTGCAACACTATCGTTAGCGGCCGCCATAATGCTTTCTGCCTTTAAGTTAGCGTTTCTAACCATTTCTGCAAGTTCTCTTTCAAGACGTTCTTTTCTATCAGCCGCCTTAAGCTCAAAATTAGCCGAAAGCTCCTTTTGCTTTGCGGTTATTACAGAAATATTAGATTCTGCGTTCTGTATTATTTCCTCGCTCTTTTCTTTAGCTTCGGTTACAATACGGTCTGCCAAACGTTGTGCGCTTAAAAGCACGTTTTGTATACTTGTTTGATTATCCTTAAACTCTACGTTTTCATTTTCAAGAGCCTCAATTCTCGACTGTAACTCTCTAATAATTCGGTCAAATTGTGTATAATCCGACTCGATTTGATCTAGTAAAATATCAACATCCTCTTGCTTATAGCCACTCATAGCTTTAGCAAATTTAGCATTTTTAATATCCGTTGCACTTAACATACATACACATCCTAGACGTATTTTTTATACTTAACAATAAAACGACTTTTACGAGTTTTATCGGTTAAAGATTCTATAATAAACTTACCCTTACCACGTATAGTAACAACATCGCCATCTACCAATAGCTTTGTTGCTTTTTCGGTTAAAACAGAATTAACACTAACCTTACTTTCTTCAATCATCTGTAATGCAGCAGTTCTTGAAGCATTAGCAATTGCCGCTACTACACAATCAAGCCTTACCGATGCTACAGTAGCAGAAAATTCCTGTAATTCATCAGCCTGTGGCAAAGGTGAAGTATATCCTTTTGAAATAGTTACGCCAACTCTGCCAATTTTTTCTATTTGAGAAATTATATATTCGGTAATTTCTTCACACACAAAGGCAACTGCTCTGCCCTCTTCTACCAAAATATCGCCAACCGATTCTCGTTTAAGACCTAATGCCATAAGACTACCTAAAAAATCTCTGTGTCTTAAAACATCGGTTTTACGATAAACAAAACTAATTGCAGTTATTGGAAAATCAAAACTCTGCGCCCAATCAGGAAAACAACCAAGCATTACCCTTTCGGCGTTATCATAACCGCCAAAAAGCTTAAAATTAATATTGCTGTTTTGCATTATGCGTTCTGCCAAAACGGCTTCTTCACGAGAAAGAAATCCCAAAAACTTGAATTTTTGCGTTTTTTCGCAAATCGAAACTGTATCAGCTATCCTTGCCCTTAAAATTTCAGTTTCCATTAAAGATACATACTACCGTCTTCAAAATCCTCAAGCATAAGCTCGCCCATCATATCAACACCGTAAGGAACAATGAGGAAGGTTCCTCTTGAAATCTTACGAATATTTCCATGGTTAGCATATGTAGCTCCGCTTAGAAAATCTACTATTCTTCTTGAAACCTCTCTATCTGCTGATTCAAGATTTAAAACAACAGATTTACGGTCATTAAGATGGTCAGCGATAGAAGTGACATCCTCATATCTTTCAGGTTTTACAAGAACAACCTGCATTTGAACAGGATTAAAGTTAACAGTTTTTGGCTTTCCTCCACCTATTATGCGTGGTGTTGACTCAGCACGCTTAACAGCCGGCTCACTAACCGTAGCTTTTCTGCGAGGTTCTTCCTCTACTACCTCTTCAAAATCCTCATTATACTCATCCTCATCAGGAATAACAAGAATGTTTTTAATTTTTTCTAATAATCCCATTTTAAAGCTCCTTACTCGAATTTAATATATACGTCTGCCAAAAAGAGCAGTACCCAACCTTATAAGTGTGGCGCCTTCTTCTATAGCTACGTCAAAATCATCTGACATGCCCATAGAAAGAATCTCCATACTACTATTATCTATTTTTTCTGCGCCAATGTCAATAAACAGTTTGTACATTTTTTTAAAATATTTACGATTTTCTTGTGCTTCATTACAAATTGGGGGTATTGCCATAAGACCTTTTATGTGTAAACCCGGTAATTTTGCAATTTCGCAAATATTTTCTTTAAGATTTAAGTGGGTAAATCCCCATTTTGAATCCTCATCACCAATATTCACTTCTAAAAGCACATCAACTTCGCAACCATTCTTTACAGCCTGTTTTGAAATTTCTTTTGCAAGCTTTAAAGAATCCACCGAATGTATAAGCTCAACCTTGCCTATTATATCTTTAACCTTATTGGTTTGTAAATGACCTATAAAATGGCGATGTGCAGGAATTATATCATCATTTTTAGAAAGAAATTCCTGAACCTTATTTTCGCCTATATACTTTATTCCACTGTTTATAGCATAATTAATGGTTTCGCTATCAACAGTCTTGGTGGCTGCTAAAATGGTAATATCATCTAATTTACGGTTAGATTTTTCCACCGCCGCCTCAATTCTTTTCATAACTTCAGCTAAATTACTGTCAAAATCTTTAGCCGACAATTTTTCCATCATAAAGACCCTTTCCTTTCACAACAACACGGTCGTAAAGCTTTAAACCCGAATTAACGTCGTTTTGTTTTTTGCAAATTATATAGTCCTTATTAGAGTAAACTATTTCTACAGGAACAAAATTAACCTGCATTCCGTTAAGCACATATACGCCTCTTACAGAATCTACTACACGCAAAGCCTTACGATCTACTCGCAAACCGTCATACTGCGCTTTAACTATTGTCATAGGTCCGCTTCGCATAGAAGCCAGCTCGCTATTCATCTCATTACATGCAAATACTATAACCGCCTCGGCTGAAGTATCAGACACATTAATACTTTTAACAGTTACTGAAAGTTGGGGTGAGCTTTTAACAGATGTAATAAGCTTCAAGCTGTCCCCCACCTTGAAATTCAAAGACTCGTTTAAAGAGATATTCGCCGCAATGTACCATTCATAGTCGGACACGATTTTTCCTATTACTGTGTCACCAAAACTTTCAGCTTTTGCAGAATCTAAAAACTCGGGTGTTATTGATTCCAAATTTTCAACGCTGAATACATTTTCGTAACCATCCGCACCAGAAACAAAATAACCCGATTTTTCAGATAACACCTTTGCTTTCGGTGTG
>JAZREW010000211.1:0-2271 GCA_045661005.1 Acutalibacteraceae bacterium
AAGATGACACACATCTCTACAGGTGGCGGTGCTTCTCTTGAATTCTTAGAAGGTAAAGAGCTTCCAGGTATTGCAGCACTTAACGATAAATAATTAATTGATGTAAAATAGTGTAAGGGTCGATAAAGCATCGACCCCTACATTTGTGTTTAAAGGAGAATAAAAATGGATAAGACTAAAAGAAATGCAGTTATCGCTGGTAACTGGAAAATGAACAAAACCCCTGCTGAGACAACAACTCTTATTAACGAAATGAAGCCCTTAGTTGCAGATGCTGACTGTAAAGTAGTTCTTTGCGTACCTTTCATCGACATTCCTGCCGCAGTTGCTGCTGCTGAAGGTTCTAACATTGAAATTGGTGCTGAAAACGTTCACTTTAAAGAGAGTGGCGCTTACACAGGCGAAATTTCTGCTCAGATGCTTGTTGAATCAGGCGTTAAGTATGTTGTTATCGGTCATAGCGAGAGACGTCAGTATTTCGGCGAGACCGACCAGACCGTTAACCTTCGTACATTAGCTGCTGTAAATGCAGGTCTTACCGCTATTGTTTGCGTTGGCGAAACCTTAGAACAGAGAGAGCTTGGCTATACCGAAACTTTACTCAAGTTCCAGACTAAGATGGCTCTTACAAATGTTAGCAAGGAACAGCTTAAGAATATAATTATCGCTTACGAGCCTGTTTGGGCTATCGGTACAGGCGTTACTGCTACTGACGACCAGGCAGACGAGGGTAACGGCTATGTTCGTGCCGCTATCGCAGAAGCTTATGGCGCAGATGTTGCTGAAACTGTTACAATTCAGTACGGCGGTTCTATGAATCCTAAGAATGCTGATTCTTTAGTTGCAAAGATTAATGTTGACGGCGGTCTTATCGGCGGTGCTTCATTAAAGGCTGAAGATTTTGCAGTAATCGTAAAAGCTGCCAGCAAATAATTAAAATTTAAATTATATTAGTTTAATTTGTAGGGACAGGCGTCCCCGACTGTCCGTAAGCAAAAAGTTTAACGGACCGCCGAGGATGTCGGTCCCTACGATATGTTAATTAATAGGAGAAAAATTATGAAAAAACCTATAGTTTTAACTATTATGGACGGTTTTGGCTTTAATGACGAAAAGAATGGCAACGCTATTGAGTCAGCTAAAACTCCCCGCCTTGATGAAATTTTTTCCACCTGCCCTACAACACAAATCGGCGCTTCAGGTATGGATGTAGGTCTTCCTGATGGTCAGATGGGTAACAGTGAGGTTGGTCACACAAACATTGGCGCAGGCAGAATTGTTTATCAGGAACTAACCAGAATTACAAAGTCTATTGCAGACGGTGATTTCTTTAACAACGCTACTTTTTTAAAGGCTATTGAAAACTGCAAAAATAATGATAGCGCACTTCACCTTATGGGTCTTCTTTCAGACGGTGGTGTTCACAGCCATATTGAGCATCTTTATGCACTTGTTGAGATGGCTAAGAAAAACGGTCTTACAAAGGTTTATGTTCACGCATTGCTTGACGGACGTGACGTTCCCCCATCTTCTGCAGCTGATTTTATTGATGCTTTACAGGCAAAGCTTGAAGAGATTGGTTGCGGTAAGCTTGCAACTGTAATGGGCAGATTCTACGGTATGGACCGTGACAACCGTTGGGAGCGTGTAGGCAAGGCTTATGCCGCACTTGTTTACGGCGAGGGTGTTCAAACCACCGATGCTGCCGCAGCTGTTAGAGAATCTTACACTATGAAGGATGAAGAAGGCAAATTCATTACAGACGAGTTTGTTCTTCCTACAGTTATAGCCGGTACCGAGCGTATAAAGACTAACGATAGCGTTATTTTCTTCAATTTCCGTCCTGACAGAGCAAGAGAAATCACTCGCACCTTTGTTGATGATGATTTTGCCGGTTTCACACGTATCGGTGGCAGACAAAAGGTATTCTATGTTTGTATGACACAGTACGATGCTTCTATGCCTAACGTTGAAGTAGCTTTTAAACCACAGACCCTTGAAAATACTCTTGGCGAGTATCTTTCAAAGAAGAATATGACCCAGCTCAGAATTGCTGAAACCGAGAAGTATGCTCATGTAACATTCTTCTTTAACGGCGGTGTTGAAAAGCAGTATGAAGGCGGGGACAGAATCCTCGTTAAATCACCTGCGGTTGCAACCTATGATATGCAGCCCGAAATGAGCGCATATGAAGTAACAGAAAAGCTTGTTGAGGCTATTGATACTGAGAAATATGATGTTATCATTCTCAACTATGCTAACTGTGATATG
>JAZREW010000212.1:0-19612 GCA_045661005.1 Acutalibacteraceae bacterium
CTTTAGTTTACGGCGAGGGTGTTCAAACCACCGATGCAGCAGCGGCTGTAAGAACCTCTTACACTTTAAAGGATGAAGAAGGTAAATTCATTACCGATGAATTTGTTCTTCCTACAGTAGTAGCAGAAACAGAACGTATCAAGACAAATGCTAGTGTTATTTTCTTTAATTTCCGTCCTGACAGAGCAAGAGAAATCACACGCACCTTTGTTGATGATGATTTTGCCGGCTTTACACGTAACGGAGGCAGACAAAAGGTATTCTATGTTTGTATGACACAGTACGATGCTTCTATGCCTAACGTTGAAGTAGCTTTCAAGCCACAGACCCTTGAAAATACTCTTGGCGAGTATCTTTCAAAGAAGAATATGACCCAGCTCAGAATTGCTGAAACCGAAAAGTATGCGCATGTAACATTCTTCTTTAACGGTGGTAGAGAGGTTATGTTTGAGGGTGAAGACAGAGTGCTTGTTAACTCACCCAAGGTTGCAACCTATGATTTGCAGCCCGAAATGAGCGCTGTAGAGGTTTGCGATAAAGTTTGCGAGCAGATTGAAAGCGGCAAGTATGATGTTATAATTCTTAACTTTGCTAACTGCGACATGGTAGGTCATACAGGCTTCTTTGATGCGGCTGTAAAGGCTGTTGAAACTGTAGATACTTGTGTTAGCAGAGTAAAGGATGCTACACTTAAAATGGGTGGTATAATGCTTCTTACTGCAGACCATGGTAACGCTGACCGTATGCTTGATACTGACGGTTCACCTTTCACAGCACATACAACCAACCCTGTACCTTTTGTAGTTATAGGTAAAGATTGTACCTTGCGTGAAGGCGGTAAGCTTTGCGATATTTCCCCCACAATTATTAAGCTTTTAGATTTAGAACAACCTGCTGAAATGAGCGGCGAGTCTATAATATTGTAAAGTCAATTCATTAATTCTAAAATTCGATTTTTAAAAAATATAAATCAAGTTGGCGTCCTCACTTTCAAACGATAAAATATAATCATAATATAATTTTGCGAGGCGGTTATAAATGAATAAAAAACCTACACTTTGGATAATTATTCCTTGCTATAATGAAGAAGAAGTTTTGCCCATAACATCACCTATCTTTTTAAATAAAATCAACGAACTTATTTCAAAAGATAAAATCAACGAAAAAAGTCGTATTTTGTTTGTGAATGATGGTTCTAAAGATAAAACATGGGATTTGATTTGTTCACTTTCTAAACAAGATGAACACTATATCGGTATTTCTCAAAGCAGAAACAGAGGTCACCAAAACGCTGTATTGGCCGGATTGATGGAAGCTATTGATAAATGTGATATCACTATATCAATTGACTGTGACGGACAAGATGATATTAATGCAATGGACGCTATGGTTGATGAATATTTAACCGGATGTGAAGTAGTATACGGTGTTAGATCAGAAAGAAAAACCGACTCTTGGTTTAAGCGAACTACTGCCCAAGGCTTTTATAAACTTTTAGAATTCATGGGAGCAGAAGTAGTTTATAATCATGCAGACTATCGCTTGGTAAGCAATAAAGTATTAAAACATTTTGCCGATTATAAAGAAGTGAATTTATTTTTGCGTGGAATGTTCCCATTGGTTGGTTTTAAAAGTTCAAGTGTATATTATGAACGCTTTGAAAGAATAGCTGGAGAAAGCCACTATCCGTTACGCAAAATGCTTGCATTAGCTTTTGATGGAATCACAAGTTTATCTGTCAAACCCATAAATTTCATTTTCGGCACTGGAGTTATTGTTGGAATATTAGGAATCTTAATTCTTTTGTTAGCTATCATATTGGCTGTTTTAGGGAAATTCTCTTATACAATATGGTTGTTATTAGGTGTAATATGTTCATTATCAGGTATTCAACTCGTTGCCATTGGAATAGTAGGAACTTATATTGGAAAAACCTATATAGAAACCAAAGCACGTCCAAGATATATTATCAGCGAACGTACGAAGGAGAATAATAATGACAAATAAAAAGAAAAGTTTCGACAGAAACATGATAAATTGCATTATATTATGTTTAATTACTGCAATTTTTTCTTTAAGTTGGGTCATTATAAATGACGACGGAATCTTCACTTTAAGAGATGACTTTAACGTTCAGCAAATCCCCTTTAATGTTTTAATGCATAATACGGTTTTGGAAAAAATTGATAGCTGGTGTTGGAATTTAGACTTAGGCAGTCCCTTTATACAAGGATTTAGCTTTTATAACTTAGGTAGTCCATTTTTTTGGGTATCTTTGTTTTTTCCGGTCAAACTCTTCCCCTATATAGTTGGATATTTATATATTTTAAAGTATGTTGTATCTGGAATTTTTTCATACCTTTATATAAAACTTTTTGTCAAAGATCCTAAATATGCTGTTGTTGGTGCTTTACTATATACTTTTTCCGGATTTCAATCCGTAAATTTACTATTTTATCATTTTCATGATGTAGTTGCTCTCTTTCCTTTGTTAATGTATAGTTTAGAATCCTACATGAAGGATCCTCGCAAGAAAAAACTTTTTGTTTTTTCTGTGTTTATAAATTGTATTATTAATTACTTTTTCTTTGTTCAGCAATGCGTATTTCTTATTATCTATTATTTGTTAAGATTTTTAAATAATGATTTCAAAAAACAATTAAAAGACATAAGTAAATGTATTATTTCAGCCTTTTGGGGAGTTGCTATGTCCGCAGTACTACTTATCCCAAATGCGCTATATATAACAGGTAATGAGCGTAGTGATGGTAATATTACTATATTCGACTCTTTAATTGACCAAAAAGGATTTTTATATATAATTAAAGGCTTAATATTGCCCGGAGAAGCTATGCACGACCATAGTAGCATTTATGCGATGGAATGGAGTTCTACAGCTGCCTACCTTCCTTTACTCGGACTTTCTTTGGTTTTTGCATATCTTATAACAAAAAAAGACTGGCTTTCAAAAATTACAGGATTTTTAATTGTGATTTCTTTTATTCCAATTCTTTCGTCTTCTTTTTTATTATTTGCAGAAAATAATCGTAGATGGTGGTACACTTTAGTTTTGATGCTGTCTGTTGTATCAGCAAAGGTTATAGAGGATATAAAGGAATATGCCGTACTGCGCGGTGTTTTTATTAATGCTTCAATTGTTATTGTGTTCTACATTTTCATAAAATATATCCCTTGGAGCAACTATGATTTTGTTTCTTTAACATACCACCCAGTACGTCTGTTATGTTATTGCTTATTAGCTCTTTTAGGCTTAGCTATTGTTATTATTTTGGCTAAATCTAAAAAACAACATTACATTTTTCTAGTTTCTTCTATAATGATTTTCTCGATAATAACAACAAGTTCTACAATTTATTTTTATAAGAAAAATTCTACTAACCCAAAAGCTTACTTGGAACAATTCGAATTAGGTTATAAACTTCCCACTCTTAACGAACAATACAGATATAATACAACCGAAAATGTATTGACTATGACTGGAAACGCAGCAGGATTGAGTTGCTTTAGTTCAACCGTAGCAAATAGTCTGACTGATTTTGATAAGCTTTTTGATTTTTATTCTTATAATATCCGTATGGATAAAAATACTATTCCCGGTTTACCAGAATTATTAGGCGCTAAATATATCGTTGTTACGGAACCAACTATAAATGACTCTGTAGTTGAAACAATGCAAATCGGTAATACTTCGTATTATATAATAGAAAAGCCTGCCTGCCCAATAGGCTACAAAGTCAATTCCTATATTTATGAAAACGAGCTAAAATCAATTGATAAAGACAAAAGAGGAATTGCGCTTTTATCATCTATTGTTATTGATCAAACAGATGAGAGCAAAATCAAAAACATCATTGATAAAATTGATATAGAATCTATTGATTATGTAAAATCAATAGATGATTATGTAAATGTTAATACTGCTAATTCCGTTACTGATTTCGTTAGAAATTCCAATGGTTTTAGCTGTAAATCAAACTACAAAAACAATAGCGTAATTTATTTTACAGTTCCATATGACAATGGTTGGACTGCATTAATTGATGGAAAAGAAACGGATATTATAACTTCAGGCGGTATGATGTTACTTCCTGTTAGTTCAGGAAATCATAATATAGAATTTATTTATCATACTCCCGGATTTAAATCAGGTGTTATAATCTCCTCTGTTTCTATTGGGCTTTTCATTCTTTCTATACTAATGGAATCCTTATATAAAAAATTTCCAAAAAAACGGATGAAGGTGGAAAAACTTGAAAGAGAAAATAATAAAGATTTTTAAAACCGAGGCAGCTTCTTATTTGTTTTTCGGTGCAATGACAACATTGGTGAATTATGTTGTGTTTGTCCTTTTTTCCTTCTTTTTAGGATATGATAGAGTTTTGTTTGTAAATACCATTTCATTTATAATAGCCGTCATTTTCGCTTATATCACAAACAAAATTTATGTTTTTCATAGCGATAGTTGGAGACCGAAGGTTTTATTTAGAGAGATTTCAATCTTTGCTTCTGCTAGAATTTTTTCATATTTCATAGAACAAATCGGACTTTATCTTAGTGCTGATGTGTGGAATTTAGATAAAGTTGAAATTTGGTTTTTCAACGGTATAATGATTTCAAAAATATTTTTATCTTTATTAGTAATCCTTTTGAATTGGATTTTTAGTAAATTTTTGATTTTCAGAAAAAAATAATACCCATGATTTTTTAAAAATTTAACATATTATAAACTCCTCTATTTATCATATAATATTAATTGTTAAACAAAAACATACATTGCTTCTAGAGTAGTGTATGTTTTTATATTAAATTTAAACATCCATCCAAATTGAAATTTCACCAGTTTGCTATAGATTAATAGTAATAATATTTTTCGATTTATAAAAAATCTTGAATTATAAATATTGATATAGTATAATTTATTTATCTAATATGGGTTATATTATGTAAGGATTGATTTTATGAACTTCACACCTATTGATAATAACGGTCTTGTTGATGGCTTTTGTATAATAAAAAGCATTGATCAAAAGACCTCTTCTAAGGGAGACTCTTATCTTGATATGATGCTGGGCGATGCTGACGGTGAAATTAACGCAAAGCTTTGGCGTTATTCCAAAGAACTTCATGGTGAATATACCGCAAACGAGCTTGTTAAGATACGTGGTATGATTTCTCAATATAACGGCGCTGATCAGCTTAAAATTGAACGTATACGCCACACCACTCCGGCCGACAATGTTAATCCTGCCGATTTTGTTAAAACAGCCAAATACTCAGGCGAGCAAATGTATGATTTTTTGATTTCGCTAGCAGAATCTTTCAAGGATGATGAGCTTAAACAAATAGTTACGGCTATTTTGCAGGATAACCGCTTGTGTTTACTCTATTGGCCGGCGGCATTTAAGCTACACCATGCAATACGTGGCGGATTATTATTACATACCATTTCTATTGTGCGTTTAGCTGAAAAGGTATGTGAAATATATCCGTTTGTAGACAGAGAATTGCTAATATCCGGTGCTATTCTTCACGATATTTCAAAGCTTAATGAATTTGATGTTGCTGATACAGGTATCGCTACAGGCTATACTGTTGAAGGCAATCTTTTAGGTCACTTGGCTATGGGTGCTATGAAGATTGAAGAATATGCAAAAAAGCTTGGTATTTCACAAAAAACGGCTATGTTGCTTGAGCATATGGTTATTTCTCACCACGGCGAGCCTGAATTTGGCGCCGCTGTAAGACCTATGTTTATTGAAGCTGAGCTTTTAAGCGAGCTTGACCTTATGGATTCTCGTATTTTCGAGATGCGTGAAGCTTTAACCGATGTTACAGAAAATGACTTTTCTTCAAGAATATGGGCTATGGATAACCGAAAGCTTTATAACCACGGAAGAAAAGAACTAACTAACGAATTAAATTTATTTTAAAAATTAATGTTTTAAAGAAAGGTTTTTGATTACTATGAAAATTACAAAAGATATGATTATTGGCGATGTTTTAGATATGGATACAGGCTGTGCTGAATATTTCTTTGAAATAGGTATGCATTGCTTGGGTTGTCCCGCTTCCAGAGGTGAAACAATTGAGCAGGCTTGTGCTGTTCACGGCGCAGATTGTGATGCCCTAATAGCAAAATTAAATATATATTTTGAAAACAAATAATGCCAAAGCTTAGTAAAAGACTCTCTCTTATAGCCACTTTTGTGCCGCAAAATGCAAATGTTTGTGATATAGGCACCGACCATGGCTATTTAGCAATAGAGCTTATAAAAAGCGGCAAGGCCAGTAGTGTTATTGCCGCAGATATTGCCGAAAAGCCATTAGAAAATGCTAAAAAAAATATAGCACTTTCGGGTCTTTCTAACATTAGCACCCGCCTTTGCGATGGTCTTTCAGGTATACTGCCAGATGAGGTTGATACCATAATCATTGCAGGTATGGGCGGCGAGGTTATTGCAGATATTCTTAAAAAAGGTACTTCCGTTGCAAAACAAAAATCGGTGAGCATTGTGCTACAACCCACTACTTCGCCCGAAGTGTTGCGCCGTTTTCTTTACAGTAATGGTTATGAAATAATTAAAGAAACTGCATTACAAGAAAATAAAAAGCTTTATTCTGTTATGTTGGTTAAATATACCGGCAATATTCAAGCTTTAGCAGAATATTCTTATTATATAGGTAAGCTTTTACCCGATTCTGTGGATTCTGTTCTGTACATAAAAAAGCAATTGCACCGAGCAGAAATGTGTAAAGCCAGCCTTGCAAATATTGAAAATAAAAAAGAAGATTTTTTATATTACGAATCGCTTTTTAATGGCATAAATTCATTTTTAAAAACATTTAACGGAGAAGATATTAATGGCATTTGACGGTGGCTTTCTTTACAAAACTGTCAATGAGCTAAAAGATGCTATTGACTGCCATATAGATAAAATCTACCAGCCCTCACGTGAGGAGCTGGTATTTTTGCTACGCAAAAAAGGTTTTGTAAAACGTCTGCTTATAACACTAAAATCAGGCACAGCAAGAATTCATTTCACCGAAAATAAATATGAAAATCCCGCTGTTCCGCCAAACTTTTGTATGCTACTTAGAAAGCATCTTTCTTCGGCAAAGCTGTTAGATATTGTTCAGCCAAACCTAGAACGTGTAGCCGAGCTTATTTTTTCTGCTACTAACGAGCTTGGTGATACAGTAAAACTACGCCTTATTTGCGAGCTTATAGGTAATCAATCAAATGTGATTCTGGTAAAAGATGAAGACCGAATTATAGATTCTTTAAAGCATAGCGATATTGAAACCGCAAAACGCCTTATTTTACCTAATGCTGTATATGAATATCCAAAGTCACAAGAAAAAGAAAACATATTAAACAGCAATTTAAAAACACTAGCCGAGCGTATTTCAAATATGCCGGGTGAGCTTTCTAAAAATTTGTTATCGGTTATTGACGGTTTTTCGCCCCTTGTTTGCCGTGAAATTGAACATAAAATTTTATGTAACACTCAGGAATTATCATTTGCCGAAAAGCTTGAAAAAGAGCTTAAAAACGTTGTGGGCGCTATGAATGATAAAAACGGCGCTTTTATTATTTATAATCTTGATGGCACCGCACTTGATTTTTGTTATACAGAAATTAATCAATATGGACCAAATTTTAAAAACAGACAATTTGAAAGCTGTAGCGAGCTTTTAGACGCTTTTTATACTGCGAAAGATAACTTTGCACGAATGCAGTCTGCCTCTCATGACATAGTAAAGCTTGTGCAAAATTTAAAATCACGCACAGAGAAAAAACTAGCTTTGCGCCTTAACGAGCTTAAACAATGCGAATGCCGAGAAACCTTCCGCATTTATGGCGAGCTTATAAAAGCTAATCTTTATAAAATAGAAAATGGCAGTTCTTTTGCAACAGTGCAAAACTATTATGATGAAAATTTATCCGATATAAAAATACCATTAAATCCGGCACTTTCCCCCGCTAAAAACGCCGAAAAATATTTTAAGGATTATAAAAAAACATATACCGCTGAGCAAACACTTACTCAGCTAACAGAAAATGACCGCAAGGAGCTTATTTATTTCGATTCAGTTCTTGATAATATTTCACGTTGTTCTTCTATTGCTGAATTAGATGAAATTCGCCAAGAGTTAGCTTTAAACGGTTATATAAGATTAATCGTTAACAAAAAACAGAAAAACAATACACCCAGCAACTTTAATGAGTATTTGTCACAAGAGGGATACAAAATTATAGTGGGTAAAAACAATCTGCAAAATGATTATATTACTACAAAACTAGCCTCAAAAAGTGATTTGTGGTTTCACACAAAAAATATTGCCGGCTCGCACGTTGTGGTTTTATGCCAAGGCGGTGCGGTATCTGAAGAAACTATTCTTAAAGCCGCAACACTTGCTGCACAAAACTCTAAAGCTGCTCTTTCTTCAAATGTTCCGGTAGATTACACATACATTAAAAACGTTAAAAAACCGTCGGGCGCTAAATCGGGTATGGTTATTTATACCACTAATAAAACCGTTTTTGTAAATCCTAAGGAGGATGAAAATATATGAAAATTGGTGTTTCTACCGCAAGTTTTTATCCCCTCGAAACCGAGCTTGCTTTACAACAAATAGGCGAATTAGGAATTACAGAAACCGAAGTTTTCTTTAATGCTTTAAGTGAATTAAAGCCCGCTTTTATAGACATTTTGTGCGATATTAAAGAAAATTATGGCATTAACGTTTCAGCGGTTCACCCCACTATGTCGCTTTCAGAATCTTTTATGATATTTTCTGCATACGAAAGAAGATTTTACGAAGCACTAGACCAATATGCCAGATATTCAGAGGTTGCCGCAGAGCTTGGCGCTAAATATATTATCATGCACGGCGGTAAGCCAAACGGTATTTTAAACGATGAAGAATATTGTGAAAAATATATGCAACTAAAACAGGTCGCTTTAAAAAACGGTGTTACCATTTTGCAAGAGAATGTTGCAAAACACCGCTCAGGTGAGATTGAGTTTTTGCGTTCAATGAAGGATATATTGGGTGATGATGCTGAATTTTGCTTTGATATTAAGCAATCTGTAAGATGCGGTCTTGTTCCTAGCGACCTTATAGATGAATTTTTCAACAATATTAAGCATTACCATATAAGCGACCATTCATTAGCCGGCGATTGTCTTCTTCCCGGAAACGGAAAATTTGATTGGGAAAGTTTTTTCAGTAATTTAAAAAATCGCAATTATAACGGTAGCTGTATTATTGAAGTTTACAACAACGCATATAAGAATTATAGCGAAATTTCCTCTTCTTTTGAAGATTTAAATCAATTATTTATTTAAACAAATAATTTCCTCTTGCGTTATTATAACTATTATGATACAATGAGTTAGTATAATATTTTAATTTAAGGAAGGTTTTATTTTGAGAAACTTAACCCTATTTTCTTTACTTAACTTAGCACTTAAATATCTTTGGGTATTGTTTATTAGTGCCGCAGTATTTGCTTCGGGCGCATTTGCCTATTGTGAATTTTTGGCAACACCGCAATATTCTGCAACGGGTTCTGTACTTGTAACAAACGGTGCTATTTTGTCAACAGATTATATTGAAGAAGAATATACTAACGATTCTACTATTAACAATACCGACATTGTGGCTTCTATTAACTTTGCTGATACTGTTACTGATATTCTAAACACTAACGGTATTTTCAAAAAGCTTGCTAATCAGCTTGATAATAAATATTCATATACTAATCTTATTTCTCGTGCTGCTATCAGACGTAAAAGTGAAAACACCCTTTTCATTAACGTAACTTTTAGAGCCACATCTCAAGCAGAAGCCGTACTTCTTGTAAATGAGTTTTTGAAATTAGTGCCGGGATATATTAATGAATTTGTTCCCAGCACATCAGCTATTTCAACCTCTACGGCAGATACTGCAGCTAAAATTTTCCCGCAGACATTTTTCCTTTCTCTAGCTTCGGGTACTTTAGGTGCCGTGCTCGCTTACGGTATTATTGTTGTAGTATATTCGTTAAACACAACAATTACTAACGAAGAAGATATTAAGGAACGTTTTGGTGTGGATGTTTTAGCAGCTATACCTGACTTCTCGGCTGCGAAATCTGATAAATATTACAAAAAGCACCCGTACTATGCATATTATACAAGAGGAGGAACCACAAATGCCAAGAACTCACGATACTCATAAGCCGAAGCTTGTTAGTAACGAAAAACAAGCCTCTGTACCTTATGCTATAGTAGAAGCTTACAAGAACCTACGTGTTCACTTAACCTCTACCCTATCAAAGATTAACGGAAAAGTAGTTGCTATTTCCAGTCCAAACGCTTCAGAAGGTAAATCTACAACATCAGTTAATATTGCAATTATGCTTTCTCAGCTCAATAAGAAGGTTCTTCTTATCGATACTGACTCTAGGCGTGCTACCGTTCATCAAAAATTGAAGATTCAAAACAATGTGGGATGCTTAGATGTTTTATCAGGCGAGGTTAAATTAAAATTTGCTATACAAAGCTATAGTCCTTTTTTAGATATTCTTACAACCGGTAAGGCTACAGGTAACGCTTCGGAATTATTCGATTCTCCGGCTTTTGAAAGATTAATTACTGAAGTTCGTGATTCTTATGATTACGTAATTGTTGATACACCGCCTGTTAATCTTGTTTCTGATGCACTTGTAGTATCCCAGAAATGCGACGGTCTCTTACTCATTGTACGTTCAGCAATAACAACTTACGAAGCCTTTGCACAGGCACATATGAGCGTAGAAAACTTAAACATTAACTTATTAGGCGTAGTGCTTAACGGTGTTGGTGCTAATGCGAATAAGTATTATAAATATAAGAAGGTCTACGGTTACAATAGGTACAATAAGTACAGTTACTACCATTCAAAAAGATATTAATTCAAGTGTGGCGGTTGGAAAAACTGCCACACTTGTGTTATAGCACTTAAAATTATTAATTCACTTTTTATATGGATTTTAGGGAGGTGCTTTCTTGCATTTTGATATACATTCGCATATTCTGCCCGGTGTTGATGACGGTGCTTCTAATTTAAGCGAAGCTCTTAATCTTTTAAAGCTTATGCAGGCTCAAAACATAACAACAGTTCTTGCAACTCCTCATTTTTATCCTAATGAAGATACTTTTGAATTTTTTAAAGAAAGTACCGAATCGGCATTTGAAAATTTAAAAAAAGCAGCACACCGCCATAATCTTCCAAAGGTATATCTTGGATGTGAAATGATGTATTATGCAGGAATTAAAAATTCCCAATCGATTGCCGAATTTTGTCTTAATAACTCGAATTTTTTACTTTTAGAATTAAATGCATTTTGCATTAATAAAGACCTATTTGACGAGATTATACAGTTACGTGAAAGCACAGGTATTACACCAATAATTGCACACGTTGAGCGATATTTTAGGGCAAGACACTTTAAGAAACTGATAAACTTTTTAATTAAAGAAAACATTCCCGTACAAATTAATGCCGCCTCTGTAATGACGCCTGTTTTCAAAAGAGTTGTACGCAAACTAATCAATTCTAATCTGTTTTGCGTTATTGCTACCGATGCCCATTCTGTTGAGTTTAGACCACCCTTGCTTGAAGAGGCTTTTGATTTTATAGAGGATAAGTATGGTCCTGAAGCTAAAATTAAATTGATAATGAATTCTCAACAGCTTTACAAACAAATAATAACAGATGGTGAACACAATGCTAAAAACAAAAGTTCTGAAGCTTGTAAAAACGAATGATTTGCAATATATACAGTTTCCAAAATTGCTGGCTACCGGTTGTGTGCGTCATACCTTTTCTACAAGACACGGTGGTGTAAGCAATGGCGATTGTGCTACAATGAATTTAAGCTTTAACCGTGGCGAGCCTCGTGAAAATGTACTTAAAAACTACGAAATTCTTTGTGGTGCGGTTGGTATTAAAACAGAAAATTTAATTTTAACCCATCAAACCCATACAAATAATGTAATAACTGTAGATAAAAGTCATTGCGGTACCGGTATTGATTTGCCGCCCTTTAACGATGTTGACGGACTTATAACCAATACACCAAATGTTGCACTTGTTTCACAGTATGCAGATTGTACCCCGCTACTTTTTTGCGACCCGGTTAAAAAAGTTATAGCAACCTCACATGCTGGCTGGCGAGGTACTGCAAAGCTTATAGGTAAAGTAACGGTTGAAAAAATGGTTGATGAATTTGGTTGTAATGCTAAAGACATAGTGGTAGGTATTGGTCCATGTATAAAAAACTGTTGCTATGAGGTTGACCAGCCTGTTTTTGAAGAATTTGAAAAAATAGATTTTCTTAATAAAGATGCTATATTTACCGAAAAAGGCAACAACAAATATATGCTTGACCTTGTTGAAGCTAATAGACAAATTCTGATTAATTCAGGCATACTGCCCGAGAATATAGATGCTTCTGATATATGTACCTGTTGCAATAGCGAAGATCTTCACTCACACCGTGCAACCGGCGGAAAACGTGGCAATCTTGCCGCAATTATTGAATTAATCTAATGTTTTTCTTGATTTTTTAGGAAATTTGTGCTATTATCTTCTTTAGTTTAAGGGAGTAGCCGGCGTTTTTACGCTGCAAATTGCGTCATTACGGTTTTTAACCCGCTTTTGCATTAAATGGCAAGACTTTTACTGTGGCAACCCACGGTAAAAGTCTTTTTTGCGCCCTAAATTAAAAATAAATTTAAAAGAAAGGTTGAATTTGATGGAGATTTTAGAAAAACTTCAATTTTTGGTTACTAATATCGCTGAACTTACAGACTGGCGATATGTAGTAATGTGGATTATAGGCGGTGTGCTTATATTCTTAGCAATCAAGTACGAAATGGAACCCACCCTACTTTTACCACTAGGTTTTGGTACAATTCTTGCAAACATTCCTTTTTCAGGTGCTATAGGCGAGCACGGAGCATTAACCACTTTGTTTAATGCAGGTATTTCAAACGAATTATTCCCCCTTATACTATTTATAGGTATAGGTGCAATGATTGACTTTGGTCCGCTTCTTTCTAATCCAAAGCTTATGCTATTTGGTGCGGCAGCACAATTTGGTATATTCTTTACCTTCTGTGTAGCTTCTATGTTCTTCCCGTTAAAAGATGCGGCTTCTATTGGTATAATTGGTGCGGCAGATGGTCCTACAGCTATTGTTGTTTCTCAAAAGCTAGGCTCTCAATTTACCGGCGCTATAATGGTAGCTGCTTACTCTTATATGGCTTTAGTGCCAATTATTCAGCCACCTGTTATTAAGGCTTTAACCACTAAAAAAGAGCGTCTTATTCGCATGCCTTATGAACCCAAGAGTGTATCTAAACTCACAAAAATCTTATTCCCTATAGTTATTACCATCATTGCAGGTGTTGGTGCACCTGAATCTGTAGCTCTTATCTGTTTCCTTATGTTTGGTAATCTTATAAGAGAATGTGGTGTGCTTAACTCACTTTCAGACACTGCACAAAACGTTTTAGCAAACCTTGTAACCATTTTCTTAGGCTTTACAATAGCTTGCCAAATGGAAGCTACTAAATTCTTAAGACTTGAAACGCTTCTTATTCTAGGTCTTGGTTTGTTCGCATTTATTTTCGATACCGCATTCGGTGTTATTTTCGCAAAATTCTTAAACCTATTTATGAAGAAAAAAATTAATCCTATGATTGGTGCGGCCGGTATTTCAGCTTTCCCAATGTCAGGACGTGTTGTTCACAAAATGCGTCTTGCAGAAGATCCACAGAACTTCCTTCTTATGCATTCTATCGGCGTAAATGTTTCAGGCCAGATTGCTTCTGTAATAGCTGGTGGTCTTATTCTTAACTTCTTTATTTAATAATTGGAGGTAGTAAATTATGAATATTTTTCAAAATTTTAATCCTAATAATTTTATAAATAATCTTGATTACCTCCTTGTAGGTATGTTAAGTATTTTCCTGGTTATAGGCGTTATTATGATAGTAACAATACTTTTAAGTAAAATTTTTTCAGATAAAAAGTAAAAATTTACAGTTTTTTGTTTACTAAAATGATAAAATGTTTTATAATAAGCTTGTAGCAAACGCTACAAGCTTATTTTTTTGGAGATTTTGTTTATGGAACTTAATTCTAAAAACATTAAAAAAATTATTCTTATTATAGCTTTTGGTGCCGCTATATTCACCGCACTTCAAAATTTACAAAGTGTTGTGAATTTTTTAGGCAAAATAGTATCCTTTTTTTCGCCTGTTATAACTGCTTTGTGCATCGCTTTTGTGCTTAATGTTTTATTAACAGCGCTTGAAAATAAAGTGTTCTTTTTTATGGATAGAAGCAAAAAAAGAATTGTGCCTAAGCTTAAAAGACCTATTTGCTTAATACTGACATATCTTATAGCTTTAGGTATTATATCGCTGTTACTGCTAGTTATAATACCTGATTTAATAGATACTATAACATATTTAGCAGAAAAGCTGCCTGCTTTTATAATTCAAACACGTGATTGGATAGAAAGCTTGCTTCATAAGTTTAATATTACACAGGCAAACCTGCCTGACATTAAAATTAATTGGTCAGCTATATTATTAGCATTTAAAGATTGGCTTGCAAATTCATACAGTAAAATATTTGGCGATGCGGTTACTATAACAACATCCGTTCTAGAGGGCATGTTTGATACTATTTTCAGCTTAGTTATATCCGTATACGTTTTAGCTCAGAAAGAGCGTATAGGTAGCTTTGTGAAGCGTTTAATAAATGCTTTCATACCACAAAAAACAAGCAATATAATTTATCATGTATCTTCACAAACCCAAGAATCCTTTTCAAGGTTTATAGGCGGTCAGCTTACCGAATCACTTATTTTGGGAATCTTAAGCTTTATAGGCATGACAATTTTCCGTTTCCCCAACGCACTTATAATATCGGTACTTATTAGCGTAACATCTCTTGTACCTATTGTTGGTGCTACTGTTGGTGTTATTATAGGATTTTTACTTATAGTAATCACCAATCCTTTATCAGCAATACTATTTGTTGTTTTCTTCCTTATACTTCAGCAAATCGAAGGTAATTTAATTTATCCAAAGGTTGTTGGTAAAGCGGTAGGATTACCCGGCGTTATAGTTGTAAGTGCAGTTTTAGTTGGCGGAAATATAGGCGGTGTTATGGGCGCTTTAATTGCCGTGCCAACCTGTGCGGTACTCTTTACATTAATAAAAGAATTAGTTGAATTTAAAAACAACAAAGCCTTACAAAAGTAAGGCTTTGTTTTATAATAGCTTTAAAATCATACAAAACCCAAAAAAGAAATGTTTTTTGTTTTAAAATATAAATTTATAAAAAAAGCAAAATTTATGTTGACAAAACCTTATATTTGGTATATAATATCTCTTGTTCTATGGTGGATGTAGCTTAGTTGGTTAAAGCGCCAGTTTGTGGCACTGGAGACCGTGGGTTCGAGTCCCATCTTCCACCCCACATATAAAGGCTTTGGCGACGATCGTCCAAAGCCTTTAAATAACCTAAACTCACAATTTAATATTGGGGTGTCGTCAAGCGGTAAGACACAGCACTTTGACTGCTGCATTCGTAGGTTCGAATCCTGCCACCCCAGCCAAAACAAAAAGAACTTATTCGTAAGGATAGGTTCTTTTTGTTTTTCGTTTTGATTAAGCAGGATGAGAACCGTAGATTCATCGAAGCAGCCACAAAGGTGCGATAACCTTTGCGGACTGTGAAGATTCAACGGACAGTCCGGGAGGCCTGTCCCTACGAATATTCAATTGGCATACCGTAGGGGTGTGCCTGTGTGCACACCCGCAAAATGCATAAAATCAACGGGAGCGCACGGAGACGCTCCCCTACAAATATTATTTTATATATCGTGCGGTTAATGCGAAACATTGTTGAAAATAACAATTATTGCATTTTTTTGAAAATGGTGGTAGAATGAATTTATATTAATTTTTTGGGATGTGATTAAATGAAATTAAATAAATTTTTGGCGGTTATTTTGACCGTTGCTTTGCTTGTTTGTGCATTGCCTACAGGTGTGTTTAACTTCACCGCAAATGCAGCTACAAATGGCTATTATACCTATACCGTATCAAACGGTGAAGCTACAATTACCGATTGCAATACTTCAATCAGCGGTGATGTGACAATACCATCAACACTAGGTGGTTATCCTGTCACAAGTATAGGCAATTACGCATTTTATAACTGCAATTCATTAACCTCAATAACAATCACTGACAGCGTTACAAGTATAGGCATTTGGGCGTTTTGCGGTTGTAATTCACTAACCTCAATAACAATACCTGAAAGCGTTATAAGTATTGGTAACGATGCATTTATTAATCTCAGTTCACTTGAAAATGTATATATAACCGATATAGCAAAATGGTGCGCTATTGATTTTGAAAATACTGAATCCAACCCATTATTTCATGCCAATAACTTATATGTGAACGGTAAGCTTATAACTAATCTTGAAATACCACACGGTGTAACAACACTACCGATATGTGCTTTTTCATGCGAAAATATTATAAGTGTAACAATCCCGGATAGCGTTACAAGTATAGAAAATCGTGCATTTTGGGGTTGCCGTTCATTAACAAATGTTACAATCCCCGAAAGTGTTACAAGTATAGGTAGTGCTACATTTTATAATTGCAGTTCGTTAACACAGGTTACAATCCCCGACAGCGTTACAAGTATAGATCCTACTGTATTTTATAATTGCAGTTCACTAACTTCGGTAACAATCCCCGACAGTATCACAAGTATAGGTGAATCTGCATTTTATAATTGCAGTTCGCTTACATCAATAACTATACCAGATAGCGTTACAAGTATTGCTTACAATGCTTTTAAGGATTGCACTTCACTTAAAAACGTATTTATAACAGATATGTCAAAATGGTGTGCTATTGATTTTCAAGCTTGTTCTAACCCATTATGCTATGGTGGTGATTTATATTTAAACAGTCAGTTAGTTACTAACCTTGAAATACCTCAGGATACGACAGCTGTTAATCAAAATGGTTTTTACAATTGCAAAACAATTGAAAATATATTTATACCCAAAAATACCGTTTTAATTAATCAGTATGCTTTTTATGGTTGCAGTAATATTAAAAATATTTATTACGAAGGTACTGCTGAAGAATGGCAAGAGGTTACAGTTTTAAAAGGAAATGATTATATAACAAATGCTACTGTTTATTATAATTGCAAAGGCATACCCGGTGCTGTTACAGGGATTGAGCTTACAAAGCTACCCGATAAGCTACAGTATTTAGAAGAACAGGAAAAATTAGACCTTACAGGCGGCGTATTAACCGTAAAATACGACGGTGGTGCTACACAAGCTATTGACCTTACAACGCTAACGGTTGAAGGCTTTGATAATACCGTTTTAGGCAAACAAACGTTAACCGTAAAATATGGCAGACACTCTGTACAATTTGAGGTTGAAATAGTAACCAAGCCTATTGAATATTTAGCGGTTTATAAATTGCCCCAAAAGGTTAAATATACCGTTGGTGAACAGCTTGATTTAATAGGTGCAAAATTAGTGGTAGAATATACCGACGGCACACATAAGTTTATTGATATAACTGCCGATATGGTGACAGGCTACAACAAAAATATAACCGATTTACAGTTGTTAACGGTTACCTACAAAACGCATACTGCAAAGATTGTTGTTGGCGTTTACCAAAAAGCAGATTTCGATTTTGACGGCTACGTTAATGCCGCTGACGCCACAATTTTAACTAAAGAGATTTTTAACGAAAATTATGATGTGATGTATGATATTAATGAAGATGGCACTTCTAATATAATTGACGTAGTAAAACTTAAAAAGATGTTGTTAGATTGTTAAAAGCCTAATTTTTAAACCACACGCACTTAGCGTGTGGTTTTTTCTATACAAAAAAACAGCACAAGAAATTTTCTTGCGCTGTTTTTAAATTAATTTTGATTGTAAAACGAATTATTCGCTTACTTCTTCAGCTGCAGCTTCCTCTACAGGAGCTTCAACAACAGCCTCTGCGGTTTCTTCAGAAGCTTCATAAACTACCTCGTCAGCAGTCTCGGCTACTTCTTCTTTAACCTCTGGCTCAAGTAAAGCACGGATAGAAAGGCTTACACGCTTCTTTTCCAAGTCAATAGCGGTAATCTTAGCATCTACCTCTTGACCTACTGTAAGCTCATCCTGTGGCTTTGCAATATGCTTGTTAGCAATCTGAGAAATATGAATAAGACCGTCAATACCAGGAATAATACGAGCGAAAGCACCGTATGTAGTCATACTAACGATAGTAACCTTTACAGTATCTTCAACATTGTAATTATTCTCAAAAATTACCCACGGATTCTCTTCTGGCTTCTTGTAGCCTAAAGAAATCTTCTTCTTCTCAACGTCAATATCCTTAACGTAAACTTCAACAGTATCGCCTACTAAAACAACCTCAGAAGGATTCTTGATTCTTGCCCAAGAAAGCTCTGAAATGTGTACCATACCATCAACACCGCCGATATCAACGAAAGCGCCATAGCTGGTTAATGATTTAACAGTACCTGTGAAACGATCGCCTACTGCAAGACTTTCCCAAATCTTTGCCTCAGCAGCCTTTCTTTCATCACGAAGAACGCTACGAATAGAACCGATAGCTCTTCTGCCTCTACCGATTTCGATAATGCGGAAAGAAACTTCTTTACCCTTAAGGTCTTCTAAAGAATCGTTTCTTGAAGCGGTAGCCTGTGAAGCAGGTATGAATACTCTTACATTGTTGGTGTAGGCAACAACGCCGCCCTTAATGATTTCCTTAACGAAACCGGTAACGATTTCGCCGGACTCTTTAGCGGCAACTATATTGTCCCAACCGGCAATAGCATCATAACGACGCTTTGAAAGCATTGCGGTTCCTTCCTGATCGCTAATTTTCATAATGATAAGGTTAAGTTTATCATCTACCTTTACTTCGTCCATAATATTTGCATTAGGATCAGAAGAATATTCAGCAGCGGTAACATAGCCTGTTACACCTCTGCCGATGTCCACTGTGATTTCAGTGGGATTAACAGCAATAACTGTGCCTTCAACTTTTTGGTCGCCTGTTAAGGTGCTGAGAGAAGCTTCGAATGCCTCTTCGTCTGTCATTTCTTCGAAGCTCTTTTGAACAGATTCTTTAACCTCCATCTGTTCTTCAAGCGGTTGTAAATTTTCCGACATGGTTTTAATAACCTCCTTTATTATACCCGCAGGTGTAGAAGCACCTGCTACAACCCCAACTGAATCAGAACCTTCAAGCATATCTGCTGTAAGCTCCAAAGCAGTTTCAATGTGATAAGTTCTTTCGCAGTTTTGCCGGCAAACATGGAAAAGCTTTTCGGTATTAGAGCTGTGCTTACCGCCTATAACGATTACACAGTCATTAACACGTGAAAGCTCTTCTGCCTCAGTCTGCCTAGCAGAGGTTGCGTTACATATTGTATCAAATATTTCTGCATTTGTACATACTTTTTT
>JAZREW010000213.1:0-5007 GCA_045661005.1 Acutalibacteraceae bacterium
GAGCTGTCAACGAAGTTGACTGAGGGGTAGTTTGGTAATATTATTTCTCTCCCTCCGTCTTTTTGCCTTGTGGCAAAAATCCACCTCCCTCATCAGATGGAGGCTGATTGCCGTATATACGGCAGTAGGGCGCTTTTGCAAGAGGCAGATTATTCGGTGGACTTTCAGTCCAGCCAGTAACAGCGTCTTACAGCCGCAGAGCAAACTACCGGCTTAGCCGGTAGTCATGATTATTCTAGCGCTGTATTTACATCGTCTTCAAATTCATACATCCAAGCGGCATAGGGTAAGCTTAAATAATGGCTGTTTTTCATAAATACAGCTACTACATTGTTTGTGGGGTCGGCAAACCAGCCCGTACCGTAAGCGCCGCCCCATTGCATTGAGCCTGGTACTCGGTGTTTTGCGGTTTTGGTGTCAATAGTAAGACCTAAACCCCATCTACTGTCTTCAATGGTCGTTTCTAAATCATCGGGCAAATATTTTGCAGTAAGAATTTCAAATGCGCCCTCGCTTATAATGCGCTTGCCATTGTAAACACCCTTGTTAGCGAGCATTTGTGCAAAGCGTGAATAATCCTCGGCGGTGCTGTAAAGACCGGCACCCGCAGGGGAATAGCCTTTTGTAGAACGTCCGTAAGAACGATTGCACATAGGAATATTGCGTGCGCCTTCTTGACCTAACAAGAACATTTCTACAAGTCTTGTTTTCTGCTCGTCGTTTAGGTTGTAGGTGGTGTCATACATTCCTAACGGTTCTAAAATATTTTGTTTTACAAATTCACGGTAATCCATACCGGTTATGACTTCTATTATACGTGCGGCTATATCAAAACCCATAATACCGCTGTAGTTAGAGCGTGTTCCGGGTTCAAACTCTAAAAATGCGTTTTGGGCATAGTAATCAACCACTTTTTCAAGACTTTCACAACAACTTTCGGGTATTCTAAAGCAAGCAGAATAGGTAGGACCTGAGCCAAAACCGCTAGAGTGGTTTAAAAGCTGATGAACAAGCGGTGCGGTTTTTACTTCTTCGGCTTTAGTGCCTAGGTTGTGATTGTTAAATTCGCCAAAATATAGTTTTGAAAACTGGGGTAGATAGTCGCTTACCTTTTTATAAAGGTCAAGCTTTCCGCTATCTGCAAGTATTGCAGCAGCACAGGCTAAAATCGGCTTAGACATTGATGCTATTCTAAAAATAGAATTGTTTTTCAATGGTGTTTTATTATCAAAATCTGAATATCCATAAGCTTTTTGTAATAGCACTTCGCCGTTTTGTGCTACAAAAACACTAGCGCCAGCAATAAAGTTATCATCAATATCATTTAATATTCTTTTTTCTACATTTTCAATCATTTTTTGCTTATTTAGAGTGCGCATTAAATCACTTCCAAGAAATAAAATTTTTATATTTAAGCACATTTTAGCACTACGAAAAAACTTTGTCAATTAAATTAATAAATTTAGTTTTTTATATTGAATAAAATATAATAATGTGGTATTATTATATAGAATATTTAATGTGGATTATTATGCGTAGCCAAAGCATTTAAACTTTAATAAGGGGATGTTTTTGTGTCTGATAACCGTGCTATTGGTGTGTTCGATTCCGGTCTTGGCGGGTTAACTGTTGTAAGTGAGCTTTGTCGTTATTTGCCAAATGAAAATATTGTGTATTTTGGTGATACGGGTCGAGTTCCGTATGGTACAAGAAGTAAGGAAACCATAAAAAAATATGCCGCCGAGGATGAGGCTTTTTTGCTTAATCAGGATGTTAAGCTTATAATTGCCGCTTGCGGTACGGTATCCTCTGTAGCGTATGATACCGCCGAAAGTTTACCGGTTCCATTTTTTGAGGTTGTTTCTCATGCCGCAAAAGCCGCTGTTAAAGCAACTAAAAACGGTAAAATAGGTGTGCTTGGTACAGCCGCTACAGTAAACAGCGGAAGACATGCTCAATTTATAAAAGAGCTTTCAAGTGATACCAGCGTAACCGCCGTTGCTTGTTCGGTGTTTGTGCCATTAGTTGAAGAAGGATGGTATGCAGATGATGATATTGTAGTGCTTGAAACTGCAAGGCGTTATTTACAACCGATTATTGAAGCTGAGTGTGATACTGTAATTTTGGGTTGCACACATTTTCCTGTTCTTAAGGGCGCTATTAAATCAATTCTTGGTGATGCGGTTACATTAATAGATGCCGGAACAGCTACAGCCCTAGCAGTAAAGGATTATCTTGAAAAAGAGTTGCTTTCAAACACAGAAAACTGTGGGGGACAGCATAAATTTTACGTTAGCGATAAACCAAGCACTTTTCGTGATACCGCTTCGGTGTTGTTAGGTAAAAAGATAAGTGATGAAGACATAAAACAGGTGGATTTAAGTAGCTTATGATAAAGGATGTTCTTATTAATATAAAGGGTGTTCAAGGTATTGATGATGATTCTGATACCATTGAATTTATAACTGACGGTAGGTTCGGTTTTAAAGAGGGTGAATACTATATCTCTTACGATGAAAGCGCTATGCTTGATTCGGGTGAAAGTGTTAAAACTCAAATATATATAAAGCCTGATAATTCGGTGGTACTGCAACGAACAGGCAGTATTAAAAGTCGTATTCTTATTGAAAAGGGTGTTCGTAACAACTGCTTTTACAGTACGCCTATGGGCGACCTTACAATAGGTGTTTTTGGCGAAGAATTGCTTTACGATTTGAATGAATCGGGCGGTAATGTTAATTTAAAATATACTATTGATTCGGATTTAAGACTTATAAGCCGTAACGAAGTAAATATTTCTATTAAAGAGGTAAATTAATATGTCAATTTTAGTATCAAAAGCAAAGGAACAAATTAAAAACGCAGTAACAGGCGCTGTTGAAAAGGCAGTAGAGGGTGGCTTGCTTGAAAAGGCGGATTTAGCAGGATTTTCTGTAGAAGTACCTGCTAACCGTGAACACGGTGATTATGCAGTTAATGCCGCAATGGTATGGGCAAGAGCTTTTCGCAAAGCTCCAAGACAGATTGCAGAAATCATTACTCAAAACTGTGATTTTACAGGAACATATATTAAGTCTTGCGAAATAGCAGGTCCCGGTTTTATAAACTTCTTTTTGAACGATAATTATTATGCAGATATTGTTGCGGATGTTGAAGAAAAGGGCGCCGATTATGGTAAAAGCAATTACGGTGAGGGCAAGCGTGTGCTTGTTGAATTTGTATCTGCTAATCCTACTGGTCCTATGCATATAGGTAATGCCAGAGGAGGAGCTTTGGGTGACTGTTTAGCGGCTGTTTTAAGTGCGGCAGGTTATTACACCGAGCGTGAATTTTACATTAACGATGCAGGCAACCAGATAAATAAATTCGGTTTATCTCTTGATTTAAGATATCTTCAGCTTTATAAAGAGGGTATAGAAATGCCCGAAGATTCATACCATGGTGAAGATATTATTGCTCATGCAAAAGCTTTTGCCGAAATTCATGGCGATAGCTTTGTAGAAAAAGATGAAGCAGAGCGCAGAGCAGAGCTTGTTAAGTTTGCGTTGCCTAAGAATATTGAGGGACTTGAAAGAGACCTTGGTAAATACCGCATAACCTATGATACTTGGTTTAAAGAAAGCACCTTGCACAACAACGGTGAAGCCGCTCGTATTATAGAGCTATTAAAGGAAAGCGGTTATACTTACACTCAAGAGGATGCACTTTGGTTTAAGGCTACCGAATTTGGTTGCGATAAGGACTTTGTTTTGGTAAGAGCAAATGGTGTACCTACCTACGTAGTGCCCGATATTGCTTACCACTACAACAAGCTTGTAACACGTAAGTTTGATAAAGCTATTGATATTTTGGGTGCAGACCATCACGGTTATGTGCCACGTTTAAAGGGTGCTTTAACCGCTTTGGGTGTAGATGCTGACCGACTTGATGTGGTGCTTATGCAGATGGTAAGACTTGTACGTGACGGTGAGGTTATAAAGGCTTCTAAGCGTTCAGGTAAGGCTATTACACTTGTTACACTTTTAGATGAAGTTCCGATTGATGCGGCAAGATTCTTCTTTAATCTTCGTGAGCCTAACAGTCATTTTGACTTTGATTTAGATTTGGCAGTTAATGAGTCTAACAGCAACCCTGTTTATTATGTGCAGTATGCGTATGCCAGAATTTGCAGTATTATAAGAAATCTTGAAGCAGAGGGTATTTCTAAACGTGAATGCACTACCGAAGATTTAGTAAAGCTTAACCTTAATGAAGAACGTGAGTTAATCATTCACTTGGCAGCTCTTACAGATGAGATTATTGCTTCTGCAAAAGCTTATGATCCTGCAAAGATTACACACTATGTGCAAGAGCTTGCAACTAAGTTCCATAAGTTCTATTCTGCTTGCCGTGTTAAAGGCGAGGACGAGGCATTAATGCAGGCAAGACTTACCCTTTGCAGTGCAACTGCTACAGTTATAAAGAATGTACTTACACTTATGAAGATAGATGCTCCTGAAAAGATGTAAATCAGCTGAGGTGAATTTTTAAAATGGAAAACAGAAATCTTAATCTTACAATGATTATGGACCTTTATGAGCTTACAATGTCTAACGGTGTGTTTGATACCGATATGTGTGATACTGTAGCTTATTTTGATATGTTTTTCCGCCGTGTTCCCGATAAGGGCGGTTATGCTATAATGGCGGGTCTTGAACAGCTTATTGAATATATGAATAATCTTACCTTTACAGATGAAGACATTGAGTATATTGAAAGTTTAAATCTGTTTAGTAGCGAGTTTATAGATTATTTACGTGATTTCAAGTTTAGTTGTGACGTGTGGGCAGTAGCTGAGGGTACAGTAATATTCCCGCATGAGCCTATTGTTACTGTAAGAGGACCTATTATTCAGGCACTTATGGTAGAAACTATGCTTTTGCTTACAATTAACCATCAGTCGCTTATAGCTACTAAGGCAAACAGAATTGTAAGAGCGGCACAGGGAAGACCAGTTATGGAATTTGG
>JAZREW010000214.1:0-4593 GCA_045661005.1 Acutalibacteraceae bacterium
AGCACCGCCACCTGTAGAGATGTGTGTCATCTTATCGCCAAAGCCTAAGATGTTTACAGCAGCTGCAGAGTCGCCACCGCCGATAACTGTAACAGCATCTGTTTCAGCAAGGCTCTTAGCAACTGAAATTGTACCGGCAGCTAAAATTGGGTTTTCAAATACGCCCATAGGTCCGTTCCAAACAACAGTCTTAGCGTTCTTAACTTCTTCAGCGTACATAGCAGCTGTCTTAGTACCAATGTCAAGACTCATCATATCAGCAGGGATCTTGTCAGCGTCAACAACAGTTACTTCGATTTCAGCATCGATAGGATCCGGGAAATCCTTAGTGATTGTACAGTCAACAGGAAGAAGAATCTTAACGCCTTTTTCTTCAGCCTTTGCCATCATATCACGGCAGTAGTCAATCTTGCTTTCATCAATAAGAGAAGTACCAACGCCGTAGCCCTTAGCAGCCAAGAAGGTATAAGCCATACCGCCGCCGATGATAAGAGTATCAGCCTTAGTAAGAAGATTTTCGATTACAGGAAGCTTACTGTCAACCTTAGCACCGCCCAAGATGCAAACGAAAGGACGAACAGGTGTCTCAACAGCGTTGCCGAGATATTTAAGCTCTTTACCGATAAGGTAACCTGCAACTGCTTCTTTAACGTGTGATACAACACCAACTGTTGAGCAGTGTGCTCTGTGTGCGGTACCGAAAGCATCATTTACGAAGATATCTGCCAAAGAACCGAGCTCAGCTGAGAAAGCTTCGCCGTTCTTGGTTTCTTCTGCACGGTAACGGGTGTTCTCAAGTAAAACAACGTCGCCGTCGTTCATAGCAGCAACTGCTGCCTTTGCATTTTCGCCTACAACATTATCATCAGCTGCAAAAACAACCTCTTTGCCGAGTTTCTCTGAAAGAGCTTTAGCAACAGGTGCTAAAGAAAGCTCGGGCTTTGGTTCACCCTTCGGCTTACCAAGATGTGAGCAAAGAATAACCTTGCCACCATCAGCAATAAGCTTCTTAATGGTGGGAAGAGCTGCGTTGATACGGTTTTCGTCTGTAATTACACCGTTTTTAAGCGGTACGTTGAAATCGCAACGAACAAGAACCTTCTGGCCTTTTACGTTAATGTCATCAACTGTTTTTTTGTTAAGAGCGTTCATTATGAATACTTCCTTTCCAATAAATAACATTGTTAAAATTTTATCATATATATTTTACCACATTTTCGCAAATTTTCAACATAAATTTTTTATATGGTATGTAAAATTATTCTGCGTCTTCCCATTTATAATTATGCAACTGACCGAAATTCTGCAAAGCGGGATAATCCCACTGTCTCAAACACTCGTAAACAGCTATTGCTATAGAGTTTGAAAGATTAAGACTTCTTATCTCGCCCTGCATAGGAATTCTCACGCATTTATCGGGATTTTTAAGCAACAATTCTTCGGGCAGACCCTTAGTTTCTTTGCCAAAAAGCAAATAACAGTTATCAGGATAATTTATATCAGAATGAGTATGGCGTGCTTTGGTAGTGTAATAGAAAAACTCGCCATCATTATTTTTTTCAAAAAATTCGTCGATGTCCTTGTAGTAGGTAATATCCAGATAACTCCAATAATCAAGACCTGCACGTTTAAGTTTTTTATCGTCTATAGTAAATCCCATAGGACCTACAAGATGAAGTCGAGCACCTGTTGCGGCGCAGGTACGTGCTACATTACCTGCGTTTTGCGGTATTTCAGGCTCTACCATAACTATGTTAATTTTCATACAATCACCAATTATAAAAATTTGTATATATAAACATTATATTCTTTTAAAAAAGCTTGTCAAGAAGGTATTTGTGGGGTATAATTAATGAGAAAAAATAAAAAGGGGATATGAATTTTGCAATATACGAAGCTTCCGCCTGTGAAAAATGATAAAACTTTGGTGTTAGAACATTTTCCAAGTCGTTTTCATGCTGCGGTTTTCAGGCTTTGGGAAACCGTTTCAGCAGAGCAAATAGCCAAAGCATTAAATGTTTCGGTTGATGTTGTTAAGAAAACTGCCGATGATATGGGTTTGCCCGGTCAGAAATATACTGAAAGATGGGTGAAAAGAGGATACATAACCACCATACGTAATGCATGGCACATTTTGCCTTACGACCAACTGTTGAATCTTTTGGGATGGACAGAGGCAAAACTGGCTGCAGTGCTTAAAGATGACGATTTTTTTGGCGTAAAGCTTGGTGAATTTAAGCCATATTGCGAAACTGTTAAACCTGAAATTCTTAATGAAACACAGCAAGCACAGCTTTCATTAATAAAAGAAACTGTGCAAAAATATTTTAGTGATATGTTAAACGGTGCACCGCCATTTGATTTTTTTGAAGATAAAGGTGATTTGCAAGATTTTGCGCAGTCGGACGATTTGCGTATGATATATTCTTATTGCGGATTGTATGCAGGTATGCTTGATAACGATATAAGCATGTCTTACCCTGAAGATCTTCTTAAAATGTATAAGAGTGCGGGTATAAACGCTATATGGTTGCCTGTATTACTTTATCAGGTGGTTCCATTTACTTTTGATGAAAGCTATTCTACAGGATGGGAACAACGTCAAGAACGATTGCGAGAGCTAGTGCAAACGGCAAGCAAATACGGAATAAAGGTATATTTGTATCTTAATGAACCCAGATGCATGCCTATTGATTTTTTTGAAAAGCATAGCGAATTAAGGGGCAGAACAGATGATATGTATGCCGCTCTTTGTACGAGTAATCCAATGGTTATGCAGTATTTAAGAAATGCTGTAAGCCAGCTTTGCAAGGCGGTTCCGGGTATTGGCGGATTTTTTGCAATTACTTGCTCTGAATATCTTACCCATTGTAAATCCAGAAAAGAGGGTAAAGAATGCCCTGTTTGTAAGAATGTTCCTATTTTCAAGCTTGTTGCAGATGTGTTGTGTGCTATATCCGAAGAATCACGCAAGGTTAACCCTGATATTCGCACTATTGCATGGACTTGGGCGTGGGATGATTACATGACGAAGGATGAAATCACCAAGTGTATAGATTTATTGCCAAAGGAAATTATTATTCAATGTAATAGTGAGGCTAAAAAAGAATATACTGTAGGCGGTATAACAGGCAGCATTTCGGATTATAGTATGTCTATTCCGGGACCCTCTGATTTAGCAGAGTTTATTTGGAATTATGCAAGGCAAAAAGGCCACGAGGTGTGCGCTAAGGTACAGGTGAATGACACATGGGAATGTAGCACAGTACCATTTTTGCCCGTATTTGATTTGTTAAGAGAGCATATGCTGGGTCTTAAAAATGCGGGTGTAAAGCATTTAATGCTTAGCTGGACATTGGGTGGATATCCGTCGGTTAATTTAAAGGTGGTATCCGAATGCTTGCAGGATTCAAGAAGCTCAAAATATAAAGAGTTGCTTGAAAGAGAATTTGGTGAACACGCACAGTCGGTAGAAAAGGCGGTAAGCATTTTTTCAAAGGCTTTTCGTGAATTTCCGTTCCATATTGGAACCCTTTATACAGGTCCGCAAAATTCGGGTCCTTCAAATCCGCTTTATTATAAGCCTAGCGGATTTAACGCCTCTATGACCTGCTATGCTTATGATGATTTGGATAGTTGGCGTGCTATGTACCCAAGGGATATATATATTGGGCAACTGCGCAAATTAAGCGATGGCTGGCGAGAGGGCTTAAAAGAAATTGAAAATATGCCTGATTGTTTATTTAAACAGGTTTCTTTGGGCGGATATGCGTTGTTTTATTCTTCGTATCTTCAATCTGAGTTTATTGATAAGCGCAATAGCGGTGATAAACAGTATCTGTTGGAACTTGTAAACGAAGAAAAAGAATTGGCTTTGCTTATGTATAGCCTTATGCAAAAAAGCAGTCTTTTCGGTTACGAGGCGGCAAACCACTATTATTTTAATAAGGGCATGCTGGCTGAAAAGGTTATTAATTGCGAATATATTGCCGCAAAATTTGAAAATTAAGTTGATTTAGGGAAGTGTGAATATGAAAATGTATGAAGGTGTGCTTGCAAGAGTACGTGAAGTTGAGAAAAAAAGAGGCATAAAGTATGCCACAACCGATGGCGGCTTGTATAAAACATTAAAGTTCTTTTATACGGTTGCAGGCATATGGATGTTTTTAATGAATTTGTTTTTTATTTTAGGATTTATAGTTATGTACTCGGGAACAGAGAATATGAGCGAAGCTTTAAATTCTATTATTACCGTTTCTGTATGCACGCTTTGCATAGTGGCAGGATATGTTTTGAATTGTCTTAAATTATATATTTTAAGTCTTGTATTTTCAAGAAAAATATTTAAAATTCCAGATTTGGTGTTTGCTCTATGACATCTGCTAAAGTTATATTTTTAATTCCGTTTTGTGCTTTACCTAATGAAATAGCACTAGGTTTAAATTTACCAGAAGCTATTTCTCTTTTTATGTAATCAAAATATTGTTGTTCCAAATCTGCCTCTGCTGGTACATTTATTACGCTTAAAACAAACTGAGAAAACTCTCTATTTTCCACTTCTTTTTTCAAATTTATTAAACTCTTTGTTTCACT
>JAZREW010000215.1:0-14546 GCA_045661005.1 Acutalibacteraceae bacterium
ATGAAAAGGTTGCAAAAAAACTCTTGGCAAGCGGTTTAGCATCGGTAATACTTTGTATGACACAGTCGGTACCGTATTTGCTTGCAAACTTAATTAACGGTTTTGAATATTCGCACACTTCGTTAGAATCCAACATAAGCATTTTCTGTGCAGGGTTGTTCATTTTTTCTTTTATAATTTCACATTTCAACAAGAAAAAGTCAGCAAGACTACATTAATAGCCATTAAAATTAAATATTTTCAACTAAAAGGTGCAGGCGAACTCTTTAATGTGTTTGCCTGCACCTTAAATAAATTGGCAAAAATATACAATATATGTCCATATTAACCTTGACATATTTGATATATAGTGGTAAAATTATTAAGATAGATTTACTGTGTTAAGCTTTAATAGGCTTTTTATATAAATTCAAATCAGTTTTGTTTTAATATAAAGGCAGTCTAATAGCTTGTTTTATTAGCGGCTTTGGCGAACCGCTATAAAGGTTGATTATATCACGGGAGAGAAATGCACGGCTCCCGACCTGTGCTTTTTAAGGCGTAACAGGTAAACTCCGTGTTTATAATGGTATAGGTTAGGTGAAACAAGCTTGTTTCACCACAAAATCTTTGATTTTGCAACAAATTTTCAAAAAATTTGTCCTATCCCATTGCAATGAGAAATGTGCAAAATTAAATATAAGAATTTAATTTTGCCAAAGCCACTTAACTTAAGTGGCTTGTTGAAACGCTTTTTGCGTTTCGACAAATTACAATCATTATTATATTGGAGGTGCGTTATGCCCTATATTATTGGTGGCGTTGTCGCTCTCTTGTTTGGAGTAAGCGGATTCGTTTTCGGTTCGCTTCACAGACGTAAATCTGCTGAAGCTACAATCGGTTCTGCCGAAGAAGAAGCAAGACGTATTTTAAGCGACGCTATGAAAAACGCCGAATCTAGAAAAAAAGAAGCTTTGCTTGAAGCAAAGGATGAAATTCACCAGCTGCGTCAAGAAACAGAAAAAGAACTTCGTGAACGTCGTTCAGAGGTACAGCGTCAGGAACACAGAATTCAACAGAAGGAAGAAACTCTTGACAGAAAAACTGACAATCTTGAAGCTAAAGAAGAAAAGTTGGCTATTAAGTCAAAGGAAATTGACGCTCGTATTGAAGAATGCGACCGTATTAAGCAGAGCCAAATGGATTTGCTTGAGAAGATTTCCGGTTTTACAAAAGAGCAGGCTAAAGCCCATCTTTTAGAAATGCTTGATGGTGAGCTTTCACATGAAAAAGCAGTAAAAATTATGGATTACGAACAGCAAACCAAGGATGAGGCTGACCGTATAGCAAAAGATATTATCGGTCATGCAATCCAGCGCTGTGCGGCGGACCACTCTTCTGAAATGACCGTTTCGGTAGTACCTCTACCAAACGATGAAATGAAGGGTAGAATTATCGGTCGTGAGGGACGTAATATACGAGCTCTTGAAACTGCAACAGGTGTAGACCTTATTATTGATGACACACCTGAAGCTATTACTCTTTCAAGCTTTGATCCTGTAAGACGTGAAATTGCACGTGTAACTCTTGAAAAACTCATTTTAGACGGACGTATTCATCCGGGTAGAATTGAGGAAACAGTAGCTAAGGCTACTGCTGAAGTAGAGTCTACAATTAAGCAGGAAGGCGAGCGTGCTATGATAGAAGCAGGTGTTCACAACCTGCATCCTGAACTTATTAAGCTTTTGGGTAAGCTTCGTTATCGTACAAGCTATGGCCAAAATGTGCTTAATCACTCGCTTGAGGTTTGCCATCTTTCCGGCTTACTTGCCGCTGAAATGGGTGCAGACATTACTACTGCTAAGCGTGCGGGTCTTTTGCATGATATTGGTAAGGCTCTTGACCATGAGCAAGAAGGCTCACATATTCAGCTTGGCGTAGAGGCTGCCAAGAAACACCGTGAAAATGATGTTATTATCAACGCTATTCAGGCTCATCACGGTGATGTTGAAGCTAAGTCTACCATAGCATTTATAGTTCAGGCGGCTGATGCTATTTCAGCGGCTCGTCCTGGTGCTAGAAGAGAAAATATTGAAAATTACATTAAGACACTTGAAAAGCTTGAGGAAATCGCCAATTCCTTTAGCGGTGTTGAAACTTCGTTTGCAATTCAGGCTGGTCGTGAGGTGCGTATTGTTGTTAAGCCAGAGGCTGTCACTGACGACCAGATGGTAATTATGTCTCACCAAATTGCTGAGCGCATTGAAAACGAACTTGAATACCCGGGTCAAATTAAGGTTAATGTTATTCGTGAAAGCAGAGCTGTTGATTATGCTAAATAATGTAAAATCTGTTTTAGCGGGATTAGAGAAAAACAATATGCAGGGCATTTATGTGCCCTGCATATCTGATATTTGTCCCACTATAAAGGAAATGCTGTTTGATAATTGTATTATAACCGCAGGAGGTTCGATGTCGCTTAAAGAAAGTGGCGTTTGGGAGCTTATTTCTGCACCGCAGTATAATTTTGCTGATCGTTCACGTGCGGGTATTACACCGCAAGAGCAACAAGAGGCTTTTAAAACTGCTATTGGATGCGATTTCTTTTTTTGCTCTACAAATGCAATTACCGAAAATGGCGAGCTTATTAATGTTGACGGGTTTTGTAACCGCATTTCATCAATAGCTTTTGGACCCAAAAAGGTTATTATGGTGGTAGGTGCAAACAAAATTGTAAAAAATGTTGAAGAAGGATTATTGCGTATTAAGCGTGTAGCGGCACCTAAGAATTGCGTAAGATTAGGGATAGATAGTCCTTGTGCAAAGCTAGGGCATTGTGCTTCGCTTGAAAAGAGTGATAACCCTTATATTACAGACGGTTGCGCTCAGGCCGGCAGAATTTGCTGTAATTATCTTATAAGCGGCTACCAACGTGAAAAAAATAGAATAACCGTAATTTTATGCGGTGAAGAATTGGGTTATTAATATGTAAAATCAGAATATTATATTCATTCCTTACTGGTTTGAATATAATATTTTTTTATCAGTAAAAAACAAATAATTTTTAATCTAAAAAATAGTGCTTTTTTTATATGAAATTTTATGTTACAATTAAAGAAAATTCAAAGGAGAATGATTATGCTCTATACACCTAAGTGTTTATCAAACATTCCCGAAGAAAAGAGTAATGATTATACTGTAACAATCAACGGCGAAGAATGCTTTGTACATTCTTGCCGTGTTTCTGCCATACCTTTTAATACATGGTGGCCCGGTCATCAAAGACCAAAGGAGCAATCGGAATGGGCTTCTTTTATAAGCTTTTATGGCGATGAGACTGTTACATTAAAAATAAAATGTGCAAGAAGCTTTAAAAAGGCTGTAGTGAGACCGCTTTCAAAAAATATTACCGCAGATGTAAACGGATATGAGGTAAGCATCACTCTTACCGAAAATGGTAGCTATGTTTTAGAGCTTGATGACCATCATTTCGCTCTGCATATATTCTTCAATGCACCGAAAAGTCATTCCGAAAAAGAAAAGGCCACATATTATTTTGGCCCCGGTGTACATATGCCTTTGCTTATCACACTAAAGGATAATGAGAGCGTCTATGTTGACCCTGAGGCAATAGTTTATACATCTGTTTATGCTAACGGTGCTAAAAACATACGCATTTTTGGTGGTGGTATTTTAGATAATAGCTGTCAGGAAAGAGTAAGTGCGGACTGTTTAGGAAATTGTCCTATAGGTAATATAAGAATATACAATAGCGAAAATATAACTATAGAGGATGTTATTCTGCGAGATTCAGCGAATTGGATTCTTTCTATCTTTAACAGCAACAATGTGGTTATAAACGGTGTAAATTTAGTAGGTCATTGGCGCTATAATGCGGACGGTATTGATATTACTAACACAAGTAATGTAAAGATAAGTAATTGTTTTATACGTTCTTTTGATGATAGTATCGTTTTAAAAGCTGTAAATAACCATACTGTTGTTGAGAATATAAAGGTTGACAACTGTGTTGCTTGGTGCGATTGGGGCAAAACCCTTGAAATAGGTCTTGAAACTGCGGCAGATGAATATAAAAGCATTACATTTACTAATTGCGATTGCATTCATAACTGTGGTGCGGCTATGGCTGTAAGTAACGGCCATTATGCCAATATTCACGATATACATTATGAAAATATAAGTGTAGAATTCCAAAAAGCCAATATGCCTATGGTTTATCAGGAAACAATGGATATGTTGTATGACGGTTACGGTAAAACAGATATGGCAGACCTTATACGATTTGATAATTTTAAAATGTCTTCACACGATATTTATAAAGATATCCATTTGGCAGACGAAAAGGATAAAATTTTCGGTTACAGCCACGATATCACATATAAAAATATAAATGTATATACCGATGAGGGAATGGATCCTATTAAACTGAGCTTTGGTTCATATGCGGCTGAAAGTCCTGTTGAAAATGTTACTATTGAAGATGTTTACATTAACGGTAAAAAGGCGGAAAGTTTAGAAGAATTTAGAATGGTAAGATTAGAAAATCTTAAAAATGTTACATTAAACGGTATGAAACTTTAAATATTATTTGCAGTCGGGCAGATGCTATGAATCTGCCCGATTTTGCATCTGATTCACACCTTTAAATAAGTTTTCATAATATATTAAAGAAAATAAGAATTGATTGATTATTTTTATAGTTTAAAGGCAAGAATATAATTACAATTCAGTTTTGAGAGTGTGAAATAATAATGAATATAAAACGTGGAGAAATTTATTATGCCGATTTAAGCCCTGTTATAGGTTCGGAACAGGGCGGTGTTAGACCGGTACTTATAATTCAAAACGATGTGGGGAACAAATATAGTCCTACAGTAATAGCGGCCGCTATTACGAGCCAGCGTGATAAAACCAAGCTACCTACACATATTTCAGTAGAAGCAAGCGACTGTGGACTTGCAAAGGATTCAATAGTATTGCTTGAACAAGTAAGAACCATTGATAAGCAACGGCTGAAAGAAAAAATGGGATGCTTAGATGTTGATTCTATGGGTATGGTAGATAAGGCTTTAAGCGTTAGTTTTGGATTGGGTTAAGTAGAATATAATAAAATCAAGGCAGTTTGTAGTGTGTTTTATGCTACAAACTGTTTTTTTGAGATTTTTATTAGAAAAATATGTTAAAACACTTGATTTTTTTAGTTTGCGGGTGTACAATTTTTTGGTGAAATTTTCGAGTTAATTGGAGGAATGTTTTGTGCAGGTGTTATTAAGTTTATCAATAGCATTGTTTGCGGGATTAATGCTTTCACGTTTGGCAAAGCTTTTAAAGTTACCTGCAGTAACTGCATATTTGGTAGCAGGCATTTTAATAGGTCCGTATTTATTGGGAGCTTTTGGTGTAGACGGTATAGGCTTCACTAGTATGGATGATATTAAATCGTATGGTATTTTGTCTGATGTGGCGCTGGGCTTTATTGCTTTTTCAATAGGTAATGAGTTCCGTCTTGCACAGTTAAAGCAAACAGGCAAGCAGGCTACTGTAATAGGTATTGTTCAAGCTGTGTTTACTACCTTGCTTGTTGATGCCGCATTAATAGGCTTGCATTTTATAATACCGGATAAATTGCCATTGCCTTCAGCAATTATTTTAGGTGCAGTTGCTTCGGCTACAGCGCCTGCCGCAACCTTAATGGTTGTACGCCAGTACAAATCTAAAGGTCCGCTTACAGATATTCTTTTGCCGATAGTAGCTCTTGATGATGCGGTTGGTCTTATACTGTTTGCTATATCATTCGGTGTTGCAAAAGCAATGATTTCGGGCGGAATTAGCATTGTTTCTATAATTGTAGAGCCATTGTTAGAGGTTATTCTTTCGGTAGCGCTTGGATTTTTTATGGGTGTATTATTCAGCTTTTTCGAAAGATTTTTCCATTCAAGATCAAAAAGACTTTCAATGTCGGTTACGTTTGTGCTGTTAACAGTAGCACTTTCAATGTTGAAATTTGAAATTTTTGGTATAAAAATCGCTTTTTCATCATTGCTTGTTTGTATGATGTTGGGTACGGTTTTCTGCAATGTTTGCGATTTTTCAGAAGAGCTTATGGACAGAATAGACCGATGGACAGCACCTTTATTTATCCTTTTCTTCGTAATAAGCGGTGCAGAACTTGAGTTTTCAATATTTAAGGATTTGTTTATAGTATTAATAGGCTTGGTTTATATTGTTGTGCGTTGCTTAGGTAAGTATTACGGTGCTTTTTCCAGCGCTAGTGCAGTAAAGTGTGAAAAAAATATAATAAAATATTTAGGTATTACACTTTTCCCACAGGCAGGTGTTGCATTGGGTATGGCTATAAAGGCAGAAACCTTAGGCGAGCTTGGTAAGGTAGTGGCAAACATAACCTTATTCTCGGTTTTAATTTATGAGCTAGTAGGTCCATTCCTTACTAAAATAGCCTTAACTAAAGCGGGCGAAATTAAGCCGGAGGGTAAAGTTAGCGCTCGTGAGCTTGCAAAACCAACCAATTAATAACTAATTTTTAATTTAATGTAACTAAATGTTGTAAATTTAGTTAATAAGTGTTAAACTGTATTAGGTGGTCTTTGCCTAATACAGTTTTTTATTTGTATAAAACAAAACAATAATTAAGGAGCTTCTTTATGAAAATAATAGTTGTTGGTTGTGGAAAAATAGGTTCAATAATATTATCTAGCCTAGCGGATGAAGGACATGATGTTATTGCTGTTGATAACAACCCTGATGTTATTGCAGAAATTACAAATATATATGACGTAATTGGTGTTTGCGGTAACGGTACCGACTGTGAAATTTTAGAAGAAGCCTCTGTTAAAGATGCTCAGCTTGTTATTGCTGCTACGGGCTCTGATGAATTTAATATGTTAAGTTGTTTTTTGGCAAAGCGAATGGGTGCTGAAAAAACAGTTGCCCGTATAAGAAACCCTGAATATAACGATAAAAGCTTACACTTTATGCGTAAAGAATTGGGTATTTCATTAGCTATAAATCCTGAGCTTTTGGCGGCTCACGAGCTTTTTAATATTTTAAAGCTACCGTCTGCTGTGAATATTGAATCTTTTTCGGGCAGAAATTTTGAAATGATAGAGCTGCGCTTAAAACCCGATTCTATGTTGCACGGTATTAAGGTAATGGATGTGCGTGCCAAGTTTAATGCGAAATTCCTTATTTGTGCTGTTCAGCGTGGTGAGGAAGCATATATTCCTGACGGTAATTTTGTGCTTAATAGCGGGGATAGAATTGGTATTACAGCAACACCTGCAGAAATTACTAAGTTTCTTAAAGAATTGGGTGTTATGCAGAAAAAAGCTAAAAATATTATGATATTGGGTGGCGGCAGAATAGCGTATTATCTTCCTAAAAAGCTTACAAACTCCGGTATATCAACAACAATTATAGAACGTGATAAAGCGCTTTGTGAGGTTTTGTGTGAAGCACTTCCAAAGGCGGTAGTTATAAATGGTGACGGCGCAGAACAGGAGGTTTTACTTGAAGAGGGATTAAATTCTGTAGATGCGTTTGTATCACTTACCGGTATAGATGAGGAAAATATTTTGGTTTCGGCTTTTGCACAGTCACAAAATGTGCCAAAGGTTATATCTAAAGTAAACCGTGAAGAGCTTATACCTATGGCAGAGCATTTGGGGCTTGATTGTATTATAACTCCTAAAAAAATGGTTTGCGATATTATGGTGCAATATGCAAGAGCGTTGGAAAACTCTACCGGTAGCAGTATGGAAACCTTATATAAGCTTATGGATGATAAGGTTGAAGCGTTGGAATTCAAGGTTAATCCTGATTTCCCAAAACTTAATGTAACCTTTAAAGAGCTTGTTACAAAACCAAATACGCTTATTGCAGGCATAATTCGAGATAGAAAAATCATTATTCCTTCGGGTGATGATGTACTGCTTGCGGGTGATAGAGTGGTTTTATTTGCCGCAAACCAAAGAATAAACACATTGTTGGATATTCTTAAGTGAGGTAACGTAAATGAACAGAAAAATGGTGTTTTATATGCTGGGGCGTATTATTACGCTTGAAGCTATATTAATGTTGTTGCCTTTAATTTGTGGAATTGTTTATAACGAAAAAAGTGTAATTGCTTTTATAATAACAATTACATTAGCTTTAATATTAGGCTTTGTAATTTCAATTTTAAATAAAACAAAAAATAAAACAATATTTGCAAAAGAAGGCTTTGTAACGGTGGCATTAGCGTGGATAACAATGTCAGCCATTGGTGCGTTACCGTTTGTGCTTAGTGGCGAGATACCGTCTTATACAGATGCTTTTTTTGAAACGGTTAGCGGTTTCACCACAACAGGTGCTTCTATTGTGCCAAATGTTGAAGCAATGAGCCGCTGCATTTTGTTCTGGCGCAGTTTTACTCATTGGATAGGCGGTATGGGTGTACTTGTGCTTGTAATGGCTATTGTTCCTACCGATACGGGAAGGTCAATTCACATTATGCGTGCAGAAATGCCGGGTCCTATAGTGGGTAAGCTGGTACCAAGAATAAGAGATACTGCAAAAATACTTTATTTGATTTACATTGTTATGACAGTGGTTCAAACCATACTTTTATTATTTGGCGGTATGCCTTTGTTCGATAGTATTGTGCATAGCTTAGGCACTGCAGGCACAGGTGGTTTTGGTATTAAGGCTGATAGTATTACAGGTTATAATTCTTATTGCCAATGGGTAATAGCTATATTTATGATTTTATTTGGTGTAAACTTTAACCTTTACTATCTTTTGCTTTTGCGTAAGGTGCGTTCGGTATTTAAAAGTGAAGAGTTATTTGTTTATATAGGCGTAGTGCTAGTAGCAGTTTTTGCCATTGCGGCTGATATTTATCCATTGTATCAAAATGTGGCAGAAACATTACGCCTTTCAGTGTTCCAGGTGGCTTCAGTTATTTCTACTACCGGTTACGCTACCGCAGATTTCAATTTGTGGCCAACGCTTTCTAAGGCTGTTTTATTACTGCTTATGTTTATAGGCGCTTGTGCCGGTTCAACGGCGGGTGGAATAAAGATTTCAAGAATAGTGTTGTTGTTTAAGCAGATACGCTCTAATCTTACCCATATGGTGCATCCTAGGTCTGTGGATTCGGTTAAGCTTGAGGGTAAGGCGGTAGACAATGCAACCATAATTAATGTTACAACCTATTTTGCGTTATACGCAGTTTGTTTTGCGGTAATATTTGTTTTTCTAAGCTTGTTTGACGGGTTTGATATGGAAACTAATGTTTCGGCAACTGCGGCATGTTTTAATAATATTGGTCCGGGCTTGTCTAAGGTAGGCCCTATGAGCAATTATGCCGAATATTCAATTGTTTCTAAATGGATATTATCTGTTGCTATGCTTTTTGGCAGATTGGAAATTTTACCTATGATATTGTTGTTTGCCCCATCTGCTTGGATAAAAAATAAAAAAGGTTTAAAGAAGAATATATAAGATGAAAAATATATGTGAAAATTGTGCGAATTATATTTATGATGATGAATATGATTGCTATTGCTGTAATGCAGATTTAGATGAGGATGAAATGAGTAGGTTTATGACCTCGCAAACATCCAATTGTCCGTATTTTAATTTTTATGATGAATATGGCATAGTGCGCAAACAAAATTAGAGGTGCTAAAATGATTTATGTTTATATAGTAATAAGCGCTGCGCTTATACCTTTGCTTAACAATTTTTTTGAAATATTACGCCAACCTTATTCTTGGTGGTTAGTGCCTGTTCTTTTGGTAGGATTTATATTGTTCTTTTTAATTATTCAGTTTGCCATTTTTGCCGCTATGATTCAGTTTACAAGCTTTGATAAGCCTGTGGACAAAGGCGAAAAGCTTTTTAGATTTTTGCTTAAACATTCTTTACCCATAATTGTAAAGGTGGCAAGGGTTAAGCTGAATTTCACGGGCATTGAAAAACTACCTGAAGACGGACGAATGATGGTTGTATGTAATCATCAGCACGATTTTGACCCTGCGGTTATAGTGTCTGCTTTTCCAAATGCCGATTTAGGCTTTATAGGTAAAAAAGAAATATATACCACTATGAAGTTTGTGGCTAAGGCTATGCATAGATTGCGTTCTTTACCAATAGACCGTGAAAACGACCGTGAGGCCGCTAAAACTATAATAAAAGCAATAAATACTATTAAAGAAGATAAGGCTTCTATTGCAATTTTTCCAGAGGGGTATGTAAGTAAATCTTGCGAGCTTTTACCGTTTAGAAACGGTTGCTTTAAAATTGCTTTAAAGGCAAATGTGCCTATAGTTGTATGTGTTATTAACAATACAAGAGAAATTCCTAAAAATATATTCCGCCGTAAAACAGAGGTAGAATTTAGATTACTGGATGTTATTTATCCCGAAGAATTCGAGGGTAAAAACACAAATGAGATAGGTGAAAAGGTACATAATTTAATGTATAACGCACTTAACGAAATACGTGGCAAATAATGCTTTAAGAATAATAAAATCCTCATAAGCCATTGGCTTATGAGGATTTTTCAATATAAATTTAACCTAAATGTAATTTTTTAACTAATTTTTCGGGTAAAACTGTACGCAACGCTTTAAGATTAATAACAAGGTAAACCCCGCCACAGAAAATGCCCGAAACTGCAATATTTATCATCTGAACTATTCTTGAACTACTGCTTGTGGGAAGAATTACATTAAACAAAATACCCATAGCTACAAGTATTATAAGTGAAAACGCAACCCGTGGAATAGTGCGTAATGTTTCGCTGTAATTAAGCTTCATATTGCGGCGAAGATATACAAGGCTTAAAGTGTTTGAAAGTATAAATCCGCAGAGTGTGGCGAATATTGCACCATAATAAGCGTCTAGCCCTAAAGCTTTAAAGATATACATAGCCGGTACATCAAGAACTAAATTCAATACCAAACCCAAAATAACGCTATAGTAAATTATATGCTTTTTGTTAAGGCTTTGCATTAATGAATTAAGCACCATATAAAGACAGTCAAGTATTGTAACTAAAATAGTAAATCTTATTATTTTAGGTCCGTATACTGATTTGCCGTAAAAAACGGTCCAAAAGCTATTGGCCATAAGGCTAATAAAGCAAGAAAGGGGAGTGATAATAAGAAGTATCATTTTAAGACACTTATTAAAGTTTTCATTTACCTGTTCTAGCTTGCCCTTAGTATAATCCGATACAATGTGCGGTATAAGGCTTACTATAAGACCTGTAGAAACGGCGGTTATAATAGCGTTGTATTTAGTACCCCATGTTGTAAATACGCTGCTTATAAACTCTGTTTCGTTTCCGCTAAAGCCAAGCTTAGGCAGAAAACGCAATACAAGCACCATATCTGTAGAGGTGTATAGTGTGTTTGCAAGGTTAATTATTATAAACGGAACGGCGCAAACTATAATTTCTTTAATAATCTGTTTATCCAGCTCACGAGAATGTGTGCATTCGCAGTTTAGGCTTAACTCGCTACGGTTTTTTCTAACTATTTGGGAAAGATACAGAAAAGCTATAAGCCCGCCTATACCTGCCGCTAAAACCGAAATGCCTACGGCATTTTTAACGCTACCAAATACCTTTACAAAAACAAAGCTGCCAATTAGTATAATTACTATACGTGCAAGCTGTTCTATAACCTGGCTTAGTGATGGCTGATTTATATATTTGTGACCTTGCAAGTAACCACGCTTTATAGAAAGTAGCGGAACTATTAACAATGTGAAAGAAATGCAGCGTATAACAAAAACTACATCTTTCATAGTGTTACCGCCGTCTATTTCGCCAATTATAAGGTTTGCGAGCGGTTCGGCAAATAAAAAGCAAACAAGGAAAGAGAATACCGAAAATGCTATAATAATTGCCGTTGCTATGCGGTACATGCGCACCTTTTTATTGTTTTCGCCTAAAGCGGTGTATTCGCTGGTTAATTTGCATATCGCAAAGGGAATGCCAACGCTTGAAATGGTTAGAAACACATTATAAATATTGTAGGCATATCCGTAAAGAGCGCCGCCCTGGTCGCCTATTATCTGCTTAAACGGAATTACGTAAATAATGCCTAATATTTTACTTATAAAAATACAGGCGGTTGCTATAAATGCGCCCTCTAAAAAAGAAGATTTCTTAAGTTTAGCCATTGTTTAACTCCTCAAAATACACCTGATACCATATAAGGAATGTGTAAATGTTGTAGAGTTTACGTCCGTTATTAGCAGAGCCTTTGTAGTGGTCTTCAAGAAGCTTGTTTATAACCTTACGGTCGAAGAATAAATCAACATAATCTTTATTGAAAGATTCTTTAAGTAAATTGTAATATTCTTCTTCACGTATCCATTTAGAGAACGGAACTGGGAAACCAAGCTTACGGCGGGATGACCATTCATCAGGCATTTTATCATCTGCAATATCACGGAATATGCATTTTGTTCGCATACCCTTTACAAGATATTTTGTAGGAACCTCGCTTGCGGCTTTCCAAACCTCTTTATCAAGGAAAGGTACACGTAACTCTATAGAGTTTGCCATGGTCATTTTATCTGCTTTTAGCAGAATATCCTGCGGTAGCCAAAAGTGCATATCAATATACATTTTTTGCAAAACATCATCCATATCCTTTACCTTTTTATAATAAGGCATAAGAACATCAGAAGTGGTAGAGTTATCCTTTAATTCATCACAAAGTATGGTGTTGGCTTCGTCACAATCCATTATTTGTGCGTGACCTAAATAACGCTCGCAGAAAGGCTTACTGTATTTTATTATTGTATTTTTACCCGGGAAATGCGGAAGCTTTTTTGCAATTGACGCCATTAGCTTGCGTAAAGAGCGGGGAAGTGCTAAATATAATTTAACACCACGAGTTTCGGGATATTCATTATATCCACCAAACATTTCATCAGAACCCTCACCCGAAAGCACAACCTTTACTCGTTCACGTGCTAATTTTGAAAGGAAAAGCAACGGCACTGCAGAAAGGTTAGCTTCCGGCTCGTCTGCATGGTACTGAACTAAAGGCAAGGCCTTGAAAAATTCTTCTTTTGAAATATAACGTCCATAGTTATTTATACCCATAAGCTCTGAAAAATCGTGCGCCATTTTGGTTTCATCAAAACCTTGCACATCAAAGCCTACGGTAAAGGTTTTATCGGGTTTAGCAACACTTACAACATAAGAAGAGTCTACACCGCCCGAAAGGTAAGAACCAACCTCAACATCAGCTGTAATTTGATGGTATTTTACTGAATTTTCAAGTGCTTCGGTAATAATACGTTTATGTTCTTCATAACCACGGTCTGTTTTTTCATAGTTTATCTCAAAATAAGCTTCGGTTTTTAATTCGCCGTTGCTGTATTTGAAATAGTGACCCGGTTTTAGTTTGTAAACATTTTTAAAGAATGTTTCTTCAAAAACAGAGTACTGAAACAGTAAATACATTTTTAGTACATCACGGTTAACCTGTTTTTCAAAATCCGGATGCTCTATCATTCCCTTTATTTCTGAAGAAAACATAAATTTATCTTGCTTTTTGTAGTAATAAAAGGGTTTTATACCAAAGGGGTCACGAGCGCCTACAAGCTCACCCGATACGGTATCGTATATTACAAATGCAAACATACCACGAAGAAGTGGGAAAAGAGCGCTGCCATATTCTTCGTATCCGTGTAGAATAACTTCTGTATCCGCATTTGTAGCAAATTTGTGCCCTTTTTGCTCTAATTCTGCACGTAGTTCTTTGTGGTTATATATTTCACCGTTAAATACAATAACCTTTGTTTTGTCCTCATTATATATTGGTTGGTCACCGCCGGCTAAGTCTACAATGCTAAGACGTCTAAAACCAAGCGCTACCTTATCATCTACAAAATAACCGTCACTATCAGGGCCTCGGTGTATAATACGGTCCGCCATTTTCTTTACAATAACTTTTTTCTCGTCGGCTTTTTTATAATCTGTAAAACCTACAAATCCACACATTTTTAATCAACCTTCCAGTAGCCGTTTTTATAATCTTTATAATATCTGAAATGTCTCTTTAACAGATACAATTTTCGTTTTAAATTTTTGTCTTTTTTATAGCTCAATGGGTTTTCTGCGCCTTGGCGTGCCCATATTTCGAGAGCTTTCTTGCAAAATTCTTTGTTTTTAATATTCTTTTTTGCAACACCCTTAGGCACAAATGAAAGCAACATTTCTTCCTTTAAAAGCCCGTAATCGGTGCGTTTTTCAAAAATCAAGTCATCAACCAACATTTTTACAGGATTACAGCCTAAAGGACATATATAGTAGCTGCATCTGCCTTGGCGTGCGTTTATTTCAAGCACCTTGAATTTACCGTCACGGCGGTCATATTTAAGGTCAAACTCTGCAAAACCATGATAATTAATTTCTTCTAAAAACTGTTTAATTTTTGCGGTTATTTCTTCTGTGCCGCCAAACTGATTATATCCGTTTATCAGCACAGCCGCATTTCCCACCATGGCTTTAGTATGCT
>JAZREW010000216.1:0-29362 GCA_045661005.1 Acutalibacteraceae bacterium
AATTCGGGAACATTATCTTTATCTCTTTTATAACGAACGTAAGAAAGTATTGAAAAAGCCAAAACTAATAATGCAACAGCAATTAAAATCCCGTTTAAGTCCATTATAATGTTAGCAGTATTAAAACCTGCTACGCCAGAAAATACGCTATCACTTATTGCGTTTTGCATCTTTAACTACCCTTTTGAACACTTTTACTTGCGGTTTTTTAAACCCTTTTTCCTTTATTATAATAACACAACTTTGCTCAATTTGAGAGTTCTTTAATTTGAATTTATTATTTTCCATCAAATTTTTACAAGAAAATCCGTAACCGTTTTGTTTGACCGTAGAATTTACTAAGTCAAAAATATTGTTACGGATAATATTTTCGTTATTAACCCCAAAACTATTCATAGAAAAGTTGGAGTTGTTCATTTGGATAGTATTATTTTCAAGGCGGTTGCCCCAAATTGGATATTTTTTATCTGGCATAAATTGATTATAGCATTCAGTCAACTATATTTTTCAAATAAAGCATCAGTTTACTTTTGGGAGCATCAGCGTCCGACAACCAAGCGTGCGCCAGATAAGCATAAAATTTGGGATTATCAACTATGTATTGCTTTGCGGACGGGTACTCGTTACAGAATTTTGTTAGAGCGTCATAATTGTCAGCTCTTACCATATTCATAACGTAGTTAAAAGAATACTCGTTATACCAAGTATCGTTGAAGTTTACACCTATTGAATTTGCTATTTTAGATGTGTCTGAAACATCCCAAAGCCCCTTTTCTTCAACAATTGGATGATGTATTTTATTCAAATATTCATCCAGTTCTTTTGAATTTTCAATATTTATTGGCTCGGTCGTTTCTGCGAGTTTGTTTAACTCAATATGGTATTTTTCAGCATCCGTATCCCTTAATTCGTAAAGGTAACTATGCAGGTAATCTTTTAGCCGTTCACCGCATTCAAGTTTATTTAATACTTCTTGCATTTCGTACATTTTCAGCCTCCTTTAGCTTTAGGTGTAAATCGTCGTCGTAAACGTGCAAGTCGTGCAAGCCTGTCGCCTCACTTCCGATAGATTTATACCTATTTACCATTCGGTTACACTTTTCAATTTGTTTTAAGATTAAGCATTTTAGACAATCCGATTTCGGCGCATCAAAGCCTGTAAGCGCAACAAATTCTTTATTAAGTTCGCCCAGTTCTGCAATATACCTTTCCGCTTTCTCTTTAAACATCTGAAAATGATAAATTATTGTTTTCGGTTCGTAGTCAATTTTACCGCCAGTCGTTTCAAGTTTTACGGAATAGTAGTCAAATGCCTTTAATTCAAGACAAACAACCACATCATAATATTCAGAGGCATACTTTTTATGCCACCTTTTAAATCCGTTAAAACCAATCTTTTGGCAGATAGACATTGCTTTGAAGTTTAGTATTGACAAGTCCATAGCAATATTTGCTATTTGTGTCAAAATTTCATTTATTGATTTCATTTTTCACCTACCTATGCGTAACAAGGTGTTTTTAATATTACATAACTAGCATCAGCGGTTGTTGTATCGCCGTCTTGAATAAATCTTCCGCAGGTTTTCCCCCAAGGCACTAAATTAGACATCAAAGGAAGTCCAAACTTGTTTTTTACGGGGATGCCCGCAACGCCATTGAGCGTTATTGTTACTGGTAAAGGCGCGCCTGTTACGAGAGCTGATATTGGCTTATAAACAGCAAGATTAAATCTTTCCATATCGCCTATATTGGTTGCGTCGGTTACCACTAATTCTATTGCCGTACCTGAATTTGTTACGGTTACAACTCTATGAGTATTATTACAATTACACATTTTTATTTCTCCTATTCAAAAAGTGGTAAGGGCATAAATGCCCCTACCACTCAACTAACTACGCATAACATCCGCAAGAATTGCAGTTACAGAACGGCGAAGTTCCTGCGTTATAAGACATAGAACTTGGGTAACGAACTACCCCATTAACCGCTTGTGCAAGTTCTAACTGCTGTACTTTACCTTGCAATGCTTCTATTTTGTTTTGAGCAAGAGCGTCAAGGATTTTTTGAGTTTGCCCGATTGTTACTGCGTTTATGTCGTTAGTATTTTTTAAAGCGTCGTAACGGTTTTGAGCTGATGTTTCTTGTATCAACATCTTGGTATCGCAACAACATTGATTTTGGTTAGCCATACCCTGTTGAACTAATGAAGAAACACCGTAAACATCCCTTGCCAATTCGCTATATTTATCATTCAATACAGCTAATGTGTCGTGGAATGTTTGATTTGTAGCTGATACTGCTTGAGCTGTTCCGTTGGTCACTGCGCCTAACACATCTCTCGTTTGATTTTCAAGAGATAATGTGTCAAATCCTCTTTGAACATCATTTTGGGTTGCTAAGTTGTTATAGCCGATAGCGTTAGCAAAACCGTTACCGCCCCAACCAAAGCCGTTACCGCCAAACATCATCATTGCTAAAATTGCGAAAAGCCATAAACCGCCTCCGCCAAAACCAAGCCCATCACCGTATCCGCCAAAACCATAATTATTGCGAGATAAGACGGCAATATCCGCAGGTGAAATTTCTGTCATAATTTTCTCCTTTTAAAATGTGTATTACTGCCTCATCTCTAAAAGACGGATTAAATGTTTATTCCAAATTGTGCTAAAAATTGTCTTAAATCTGTTCCGCGACTTTGCGCCATATTTCTTGCATATTTTTCCCAGTCTTGTGGTGTTTTACCTTGTAAGTTCTCTATCACAGGTCGCATTTCAGGATTGTTACCGCATATTTGTAACATCAAACCCATTGGGTTCATCGTCTGCCTGAATTGTGTCAACATCTGGGATAGGTTCATCATTTATGTATTCCTTTATTTCTTGAATTTCGCTCAACGTCAAATTTTCTCGAATTATTAAATAAAAAAGTTCTTGAAAACATTGATTGCAATTTTCAGGGTTAATCTTGTCGAGTAGATTTTTTATTTCCGTTTGCATTCTTTTCTTCCTGCTTTTCAAACATTTCAGCTAAAGCGTCTAGCCGTTTGTTTATGGCTTCAAATTTACTTTCGTAGGGGTTTATATCCTTTTCTGTTTCAACTTGTCTTTTAAACACTTGTAGATTGCTTAAACCCGTTTTGACATCAAACTGCTTTACATAAATTTCGTTATTGGTCTGATTATGAAAATATGTAGGCGAACCGTTGAAATCAACTGGAGTTCTGTTTACTTCTTCAATATTTGAAATCGGCATAACCCTGTAAGGAATTGAATTGTTAAACATATACGGATTTTGATAGCTGTTATATTGCATAAAAAAATCTCCCTGTTTGATTACAGAGAGATAGTATTTCATTTAGTAAAAAAGAAAGGTCGCTTAATTAGCCTAAATAGTACCAAATATATTTTCAACTATGTCTTGAGAAAGGTTTTTTGTTCGGTTATAAAACCTTTTCAAAATCCTTTTAACCGTTGTGGGTGATATGTATGCGTGTAAAGCAACATATTCGATATTTTCATCTTTACAAATACCTAAATCATATACAAGGTTTTCAATTTCATTTCTGCAAAGTTGTAGTTTCAAAAATTCAAGTTTATCTTTACATAAATTCTTAAATGATTTTTTGGTGATTTTATGTTTACAATTTTTCATATTCTTAATATTAATTCACCTTTCTTAATCTTCTGAAACAATTACCGTGCATTTGCCATTCGTTTTGATGTACATATCAGTTTCACCGTCGTATGTCCATTCTAAAAATGTTGAAGGGCTTGGGATTAAAAAACCGCCATCAACATCATCGCCAAATCTAGCATAAGCTATTTGTAAGCATTGAATAGTGTACTTTTTATTTGCCGTTAGTGTTTGGGCTATTGCGGTTGAAAATAATTCCCAATCGCCTTGTGTGTCTATTGTTCCTGAAAAAATGTGAGCCATAATTTTATTCTCCTTGTTCTTGTATGCCCTTATAACTAACCTCCAGTGGTAAGTTATTAACAGAGCTTTGTGTTATTTCTATTATATTAGTTCCCGCTTTCGTCGTTAGTGCTTGCGGTGTTACGCTTTCCGTTGTTGCAGTAGTTTTAGCGTAAGCTACCATTAACGGAGTACCTGCCTCATATAAACCTTTGACCCATTGAGCAAATTCAGTCGTTGCCGTTGAACTAGCCAAATCTGTTGAAAATCCGATATAGTTATATGCAGGTATCCAAAAACACGAACTTTTCCCATTCCTAGCACTTGTGCTATTTCCTTGGTCTTTTCCAATAAAATAATTACACATAGGTAGTTTATTTGTGTTTACTCCATAAGTATTTATAAAATCTTTGACAACTACCGCACCGCCATAATTTGAAGAATATAAATAGGTTTCTGTTCCGTCAAAGATATATACACCGATATTTCTTGTAATTGCACCCGTTAAGACTTCTTGAACATCTTTTGCGGTATCTAAGCCTAAAAGATTTTCAGCCGTTGCAGAACCACCGTTGTAGTATGGTTCATAGGTTGTAGCGGTTGAACCGAGTTCAAGTTGTGCTTGTTCACTTTCTTTTCTGACCGATATTCTCATATATCTAGCATTTGGCGGGGTTGTAAATGTTTGTGAACCGCTGTTGATACTAGATATAAAACTCTCGGTTTGTGCTTGTGAATAAAAACAATGTTTTGCAGATGCCCCAGAAGTAGTATCAACCGTAAAAACATACCCAGTATTAGGTAAAACGGGAATAAAACCACTACATATCCAACTAGCCGAAGCGTTTGTTGCCCCCTCGCTGTTTATGTAAGTGTTAGCAATACAACTGTTTATATCAAACAAATTCTTTCCAATCACTTGTACCGTTTCAGTCGTACCGTCAATGAGTAAGCCATACCCTGCAGGAACATAAGCCGTAGCAGTTTCGCCTTTCTCAACTTGCATCCAAGAGTTAGAACCTATCGTGATACCACCAGTCTTGTATAATGTAAAGTTCACCTCACTAATTCCTGCGGGTATAGTGAATGTGTAATAAGTGCTCATTGAGATTGCTTGTCTTAAGTTGAATGTACCGTCTGTTTTCCAAGTATTAACAAACACACCAGAAATGCCGTCAGGGAAGTTGCCACAAGATACTGTGTACTTTTCACCCTCACTTACTTTGATTTTCCAAAGCGTACCGCAGAAAGTAGTTGATGTTGAAGTTCCACCAGTAGATGTATAACCCTGATTGTCAAGCGTGCCTACATTGAGGTTTTTAGTTGTATAACCGTATTTCAACATCCCATTATTACATTTAATCGCTACAGGGTTAGCCATACAAGGTAAAGCAGGAGTGTACGTCAAAGGAGCGGTTGAACCCTCAACTAGCATAGCTTTTATTGTAAAGTTATCGTATACCGTACCGTCAACAACTCTTACATAGCAGTAAAAAGATTGGTCGGATGTATAAGTAAACGTTATGCTTGTATCTGAACCACTGCCGAAATCTACATATTTTGCACTAGTCGGTACACAAATTCTTGTACCTGTCCAATCTCCAGTTGGCTTGTCATAAACCGCAAGTGTATAAGTGCCCGCAGGCAATTTTCGTGTTGTAAGGGAATACTTAATACTGATAGTGCTTGTAGAGTTTGCCTTACCATTTAGTATAATTGAATTATCATCTCCTATTGTTACACTTACACCATACTGACTATATTTATGTAAATCTGTTAACAAATTAGGTTTATCAGGTTGCGGTTGCTTGCATCCACCGAAAAGTTTTACATAGTTCAAGCCGTCTGCCTTTGCGTTTGCTAGTGTTACCGAACCTGTTCCCGTAACAATTATATCAACCCAAGACGGTGTTGGCGCATCGCCACCACCACCTATTTTAAGTATTTTGCTAAACTTAAATGGCGCTAGTTCCCAATCACCGCCACCGATTACAAGTTCATCATCTATAAATTTTATCCCCATTTATTCAACCTCTCTTAAATCAGGTATTAAATAGTGCCAATCGTTTGTTTCAAAAAATTGTGTCATAGCTTCACTTGATATACCTAATTGTAAACCTAAAGTTTCAATCAAAGCTACACCTCTATAAAAATCAAGGCTTTCATCAAAATCGATTAAAGCGTATTCTTTAGCAATCATCTGTTCAGGTGTTTCGTCAGGCATTTGCTCAATCAATGCTCTTATCTGTGCTCTCGTTACTTGTCGAGCCATTAATAAACCTCTGAACACATCACCACGTGTTAAGTGTAATTGCGCAATCCGTTCAGCTTCTTTTTGCACAACCTGTTCAGGTGTTAGATACTCTCCGTTATATAGTTGATAGTCAATATCCGTTTCCTCAATAGAGGTATAAACCATAAAGCCTAATTCATTTTCAAGTTCTTCCCTTGTGTCTTTTGCTAAAACTATCAAATTGTTATTTTTTGCTATAAACATTATTATGCCTCACTTTCTGAACCCACTGCATAAACAAATTTAAGTGCAGTATCAGTTGTATTGTAATAAATTGTTGCGGTAAGACCTTTTAAAATTGGTATCCAACACATAACATTTTTAGTATTAACGCCAAAACAAACCGCATCAAGTCTACCTATAATATTAACAAACTGGTGGTCTGCGGTACACGTTCCTGATAAAACCAACCACCCGTTAGCAGGTGCAGTATATGTTGAACCGCTTGCGCCAACTGTTGGAGTAATAAAAGTGTAAGACGGAAAAGCCCAACTAGCACCAAGAGAAGTACCGCTATCATTTACATTTGTTAAATCAACATCAGCTTTGCCGTTTAAGTCTGTGGCAATATCATCAATATCAACCTCAATATCGGTTTTTGTTGATGTTGCTAGAACGATATAATATAGAATTTTGATTGTTTGTGGTTGTACTGTGTTTGAATTGCCATAGGTAACATTATCATCGGATGCGTTAAAAATTAAAGTATTTTTTCTATAAGTACCATTATTATCGCCACCGCCTTGAAGTTGATTAGCATTGCCCGTTGCCGTTGATTTTGTTGAGTTTTTAAAAGCCCCTTGGTTATTATAATTGTTATTATAATAACCATAAGCCGAATAATCTACCAAGCCTGTTATATTCGGCAATCCTGCTTCAACCAAATCACCTAAAGCAGTTAAATCGGTCGTACCCTCAACAATGCCTGTTATTTTGGGTAATCTAACCGTATTGTTTACGCTATCATAAACAAACTTGCCACATACACCGTAAGTCGTAACCGATTGTTGCCATAATGCCTCTGTTGTAAACAAATAAGGATAACTGGTTCTTAATCCTGCTATATGCGCAACACCCGCTGAATAAATACCACTACCTTGAATTAATGCACCATCAAATAAGTGTAGTTCTGCATTTGTTAAAGGAATTGCACTTGCCACGATTTCACCGATGTTTCTTGAAAAATCGCCTTGTAAAGCATTTTTTATAGCGTCTTTGAGGTCTGAAACAGAACCGCTATCTGTTGCAGTTCCATCAATATCTTTTATACATTCACCAATAGCGTGGCACATCATTGAAGTTTGGTGTAAAACTTTATTTGTTACGTTTGACCTTGCTAACCCTGTTTGAAAACCGTCAGTTCTATCGCTATCCGTAGCGTAGATTTCTTGCGTTAGCATATTGTCTTGGTTTTCGTCGAATATTAAAAAATCATTTTGACCTGCCATAATTTCTCCTTATGTAAATTCCACCCAACTACCTTCATCGTAACCTTTAAAGTATTCAGTATCTTGGTTATAAGCAAATAGCGGTGGTTCGCTGAATGAATTATTCATTTTAACACCTTGCGCTTTTGGAATTATTATACCATACTCTATCATTTCTTTTTGTAAATCGTTTAACGCGCCAATAAATAATACCGAAACGCTCATATCTTGGTTATCTTTTATAGATATAGCAATATCGGAATGCAAATTATTCCAGATATCGTAAATATTTTGATTTGTCCCATCCCAAACATTTCTTAATATTTGAGCCTTTATCAGAAATCTATAATTTTCATCATTCAAAAGCGGGTTGTCGTTTATCGGTTGAAACGGAAGTAATCTTTCAACGCCAACAATTCTACCAAGCATATCAAGCTGTTTTCCAACTGCCGTTTCGATGTCAAAATATGTGTAAAGGTTTTCCGCCAATTCTTGAGTTTGAACATACGGTGTAAGCAACACTTCTAACCAAGCTAAGAATTTTGGCGAATTTTGATATTCAGATGTAACTAAGTCTAAATAATCTTGTATTATCATATTAACTTCCTGTAACTGTTACGGTAATGTTACTTAATTCAAGAGATGCCTCCTCGTTTAAGTCAATTTCAATATCATCTGTATCAAAACTATCAGCAACTCTTGCTATTTCTATACTATCAACCGCAAATGTAGGGTTTGCTAGGTCTGTAATACTTTGGTTTACAATCGAGTAAAGCAAACTTACGCTAACATTTTTTGAAATATTTAAACTATCAATATATGACACTAAATTAGCTTTTATTTCGTCGGTTATATCGCTTGAATATCCTGCAAACGGTCTTACCGTTACAGATACTTTAATTGGGACATCTGTTGGTCTGTAAAATCTAATATAGTTTACGTTGTTATACATATCATAATGAGTTACTTCAACATCTCCATTAGTATAACATCCTTGATTTTTTCGGTAAAAAATAGTATCAGCAATATCCGCCTCGCTACCACCTTTTACTATGCAAGTAATAGAATGAGGCGGTAAAACAAGATTTTCTACTGTTTTATTTATGTTTGTATCATTTTCTTTTACAATACAATCGGTCACACCCTCAAGGTTTAATAATGCGCTTTGAGTTCCTTCTGCAAGACCTTGACTTGGTAAAGCAACAGATTTTTTCTGTCTTGCCCTTAATTCAGCATCCTTTTCGAGCGGTGTTGCAGGGTTTGCGGGTGCTTCATTGGTAACCGCCCGCCACCCATAGGTAGGTGTTTCAATTTGAGTTACAGTATTTGCTAAAGCGGTTATATTCCCTTGTTTTTGAGCGGTCGCGGTTACATAAACAACTCCATTTACTCCAAGATTGACTGTCGTAGGTAAAAGCCATTTATTCCCTGCAACATCAGAAACAATACCGCTATGAATAATTGTAAACGGCTCGCCTGAACATTTTAGGTAAACGGTAGAATACCCGCTTTTTTTTCTTGAAATTCCTGAAAGCAAAACTAACCTTGAAAGAACTGTTCCATAAGAAGTTTGCGGGGAATAATTGTTAAAAGCATATTGGATTGATTTTTGAGTTTCGTATTGACCTTTAGCAAAGAGAGAGATTAATTGCCCGTCCATACTATCATCATCAACATAAATATCATCGCCAAATATACGTTTTGCGCCATCTACATAGTAATTTTTAATATCTTCAAAAGAGTTTAAATGTAATCCTGTTTCATCTACATAAGGTGCGGTATAAACCATTATACTACCTCCAAATCATTTATAATTCCATAAATTGTGTCAACGCTTGCAACTAAAGAGTATTTTCGGTTTTCATTGTCAAAATTTGCGTCAACCGATAAAAAACTGTTCACCTCTTGAACGTCCCCAATTCTGTTACAGAAAATTCTGGTAACAATGTCTTTATCCTCGTCGCTTTTGATAAACGAACCTGCAATATCTTGATAGAACGGTAAACCCTCGCTCAAATCTTCCCACCATTCGCCTTGAAATAAGCCTAACTTGGTTTTTATAGCTTGAGGGACTGCCTCTATATCAATCAAAAAGTCATATTGACCGTTCCCGAACACATAATCGCCGTTTTCATCTATTCTTCTATATCTCACACAACACCTCCCGTGTTCGGAGAGCCTGAAACGTGTTTGTGTTCCATAAACACCCTGCCTTCAATAGTCGTTTGACCTGTTAATTCTGTTGTTCCTGCCACGCTTGTATTTCCTGTTATATTTACATTTCCATCTAATGTTATTGTAGCAGATTTTAATGTAATATTCCCAGTCGTTAATGAAATTTTTTCTGTTCCTGCCAAATCTCTGACTTCAACCGCACTTGAATTATAATTAGGCAAGGCTCTTACTTCGCTTGAAAGTCCAACTATTGCGATAGCGTTTGAATAATAGTGCATAAAAGAATGTTCTGCGTATTGAAATCCGCCATTTTGCCACCACGCAGAAAAGTCTACATCTGTGAATATTATCAAGACTTCATCATCTTTTTTAACAGGAACGGTTATCGCAAATCCCCCGCCACGATAGCACTGAAAAGGTACATCTACGATTAAAGGTAACTGAAAATCCGTAACAACTCCTTGATTGTTTGTAAATTTCATAATTGTTACAGGTTTTGCCGTCAAAGTCTGATTTGTATAATCAACGCTATCAACTATTGCGGGCATTGCACAATACATCTTTGATGAAAGATTTTTACCGTACTTATCAAAAGTTCTATATGTATCACCTGCTAATTGTGTAATAGTTTGCATTAAATCCCCTTTGTTGCATTATCCACTAAGAAATCAGGAATACCGCCTGTTTGTGTAAGTGCCTCACATTTAATATACCAATCATTTCCTCTTGTGTCAAATTTGAATTCTCTGCTTATAACTCTATAAAGTCCGTCTGCGTCAAGAGGAATAGTCGCAATATCACCTATTTTTAAATCCAATTCTTCAATATATGCGTTATTGATATGCACCCAAGAGTTGATGAATATTTTAGGATTAATTAACGCTTGAAATATAACACCCTGTTGAGTTTGAACAGGTTGTCCAATTAACCCTGTTCTATAATTCAATTCAAATTGTTCGTCTGACGGTTGTTCTTTAAGGCTGATTATATTTATTTTTCCGTCTTTAACTCTTATTGCAGTGTTTGTGCTTTCCGCAATATCATTCAACACATCTATTGTATTTCCTACAAGGCTCATTCCTCTTGAAAGCTGTTTATCTTCCCCCCAATCCTTTGGCATTTCTCCCAACTCCAGTTCGGGGTCAGAATTATGCGCAATAACATCAATCAATTCCCTGTAATTACAACCGCGTTTTGCTGTCGTGCCAATAACGGCTTGCGTCAATATATCGTAATCGCCAAGCGCTTGAATTGTTAGAGTGTAGTCTGTCGAACTCGCTTTCCCGCGTTTTACCTGATATATTTTTCCAGAAAAAACTTCTCCGTATAATTCTGGGTGTTGATAACCTAATTCAATGTAAATTTTATCACCCTGCGCCAGTATAAGTTTTTCTGTTTTACGATTGAGGTTATAAATTGTTATTGTGCAAGGGTTAGCCGACGAAGCAAAAAAATCCGATATAGTACCAGTAACACGCAATCCTGAAACATCTAGTCCTGTTTGGGTTTGCGTGCCGTCGTCATTCAATACTGTACCATCTTTTAGGGTTACTATTATTTTCCACTTCCTACCCCAGAATTTTGGCGGAATATTTTCTATTTGCCCTTCAAGCATTTTTATCCCCCCAAATTAGAACATAATCACTTTCGAGAGTGTTTTCGTTAGGAATTTCTTCCGTAACGCCTGATTTTCTCAACAAGTAAGCCTCGCCAATTTCAAGATAATCAAGCCCATAAAATAAATCGCCTCCGCTCAAAAGAGGAATATCGTCGGTTATGGGATTTTTCTTACTATCCCTTACGCGAATAGTCCAATAGTGATTAGGGTTATAACTTAAAAAAAGATTAAATATTTTATTTTGACCGTTTATTTCTAAAGCTATATCAAAATTCTGATTTGGGGAATTGTCCAATGGTATTCTTTGCATTATTTTCCTACTCCTATAACTCCTTCTTCGTCATACCAAGTGCTTGTAAACGGCATAGCGCTTTTACCCCCAAGGTCGTTAGTTTGAGTAATGCTTGCTGTTGATGTTATTTGCACCTTTTCTAAGTTTGAAGTTATAATTTCCCTCATTGTAACAGTTGCCCTCAACCCGTATTTAGTTTCGTTTGTGTCGTCTGCCACAATATTGGTAATTATCATATTTTCGTATGTTGCTAAACGGGTTACACAAGTTAGCGGAATACCGCGCAATTTTAATTCGTTTAATTTATTGAAAGCGTTTACTGAACGGCTGTTCGATATGAATTTTTTGAATTTACGCCATTTATCACTAAAACTTTCTTTTATGACTTCGCCATTGTCATTCAGCTGAATTTCTTTAACTTTATTGAGCGCGCCAATTTTATAAAATTGTCCAATAACAAGGTCTTGAGAACTATCAGACATACCTATTTGGAAAACTAATTGGTCAGGCTCGTCAAATTTGTGGTCAGAAATATTTGCCCCGTATTGTGTAGGGTGGCTTGTAAGGGTTGCAGATAGTGTATGATTAATGCTTGGATAAACATCAAAAACATAACCCCCTATTGAGGTCTTTGGTGAAATCATAAGTTTTGACGTGTATCTTTCAAACATTACGGCTTAATTCTCCCATTATAAAGCAAATTTATATTTCTGGTAACTTCTTGCGCGCCCTCTTTAGGGTCGGTGGACATTACATTTATAACATTTGTTTGTTGCATTTGATTAAACGCTCTGTTTTCTACTTGGTCAAGATACGGTTTATCCTCGACGTGAAGGTGATTACCTTTGTTGCTTTCAAGGAATTTCACCTTACTACCCATATCAACCCCCTCTTGAGCAAGTTGATTTCTTATTTGATTATATGTTTTGGCATCAACTTCTAAAAATGCTTGAGCGGTGTTTTTGCTTGCAAGCACGGCTTTAATGAGCGCAACTTGGTCTGATAACGAAGTTCCGCCAAAGCCGAAATCCATAGCACGACCGTAGTGGTGTTTTGAATTTTTAGAATGACCTTCTTCCCAACCTGACGTAATTCTAAACTTGCCCGCGACATCTCCAAGAGCTTGTCCAAGTTCATTCAAGTAAAGCACGTTACCTGTTGATAACACAAGGTCTTTAGCTGAACGCTGTCCGTTAGCATCAATTCTGTTAGCCCTGAAACCACCAACGCTTTCGCCCCATTTGTAATTACGCTGTTCTCTATCTCTGTTTTTGATGTTTTTCTTTACACCCCTAGCGACTTTGAGGTTTTCTTCCGCGTTAGCAATAAACTCTTGTTGAGGTGTAACTTCACCCGTAACGGCTTGGCGCGTGTTACGTAAGAACGGTATCATATCAAAAATTGGTTCAAGGTGGGATTTTCCGCCCGCAAGATAAACAACTAAATCTTCAATAAATTTGAAAATTTTGACTATTGGCGCTAGAACCACCCTTAACACATTAAATGCGCCTTTTAAAGAATGAGGTAAATTCTTAATCCCCTCAAATATCATTTTCCAACCGTTTACCGCAAGGATTGTAACACCTCTAACCATATTAACAATCCATTTTATTAGCGGTTTCAAGGTGTTAGTAACGCTATGAATATCTTTCATAAATCCCGCAAGCCAAGACGCAAATTCTATTTTTAGATATTCAAATTTAACCATCATTTTACGGAATTCGTGGTTAAGCTCTCTAATTTCTTTTAGCTTAGCTTGGTAATTGCCGTTTTCAAGGCTTTTTGCGAGGTCTTTTAACTCCATAAACTGCCGTCTGCTTTCAGGGTCAAGAGCCAATTCACGCAATTCTTCCATTGAGGCAACGTGCATAGCTTTCATAGCCATTGTAAGACTTCTGGCGTTTTCCTTTGTGGTGTAAAGCCTATGAGCAAGCAATCCCATTTGACGGTCTGCCTCCGCAACGGATGATGCCATTTTCCCTAAAGCAATACCTACGGTGGCTATGAGGGCTGTACCTGCTTTTGCCACCGTTGCAAGGCTTTTACCAGAACTTTTGGAAATTTTATTGAGTTTACTATCTACTTTTTTAACTGCGTTGTCAGCCTCTTGAAAAGACTTCTTGTCAACGTGCATTCCTATCGAAATTAAATAATCTTTTATTACGTTAAGCATTTTAAATCCTTATTTGGTTGACTAACTTCATTCTTACCGCGGGTAATATTTCCATTAAATCCTCAAGGTTATATGTACCGTCCCAAGTTTCTTTTTGAAGCCAAAAACCGCACTGAACTGGTAACTGCGCTAATTCTCGTAGGTCTATGCTTTGGTTGCATCCGAAATTTTCTTCGCTGTCTGTTGGAATAACCGACTTAGGTAGTCGATATTTTCCTGCGTAAAAAAACCGACAATGTTATATGTCAATACCTCCAAAGCAAGTAAAAATACATCAGAAAATTCAAAATCATCAATCGCAAGAGAACCATTATCATTCAAAATCGGTATTTCGACCGCAACAGGCTCTTTTTGAAGGCATATAGCGTATTGCATTACGTTTACAAGTAATTCCGCAAATTCATCCCTTGTCATTTCCCTTTGCGGTGCAACAGGTCTTTGTATTCCGAGTTGACTTTCAAGCACTTCTGGCAGAAACGCTGTAAGCACTTTTTGAGTGATGTAACATCCGTCCAATACGTTGAACTTTAATATTCTAATCTGTTTTCCTTTAAAATTGATGATTTTTTCATTTTCTCTCATAAATTACTCCCTATAAAGCTATTTGTTGAATGTTTTGCGCTAACCAAGTCCAAGTTACCATTTGTCCCTCTGCTTGCATTGCTTTTTCAGGCAAGTTTTCAGGGGAACATCCGATACAAGTACAAACTTCTTTTTGAACAGAGTTTGTTATAAGCATTTGTGTGGATGTCCAAACATCCGATGGGGACGCTTTTAATACGTTATAGAGCTTTGTCATATAAGTATTTAATCCGCTTGTTTGCTGAACTTGAATTGATATTGTTCCGTTATCGCCTGCTATTTTTGAGGTCATAACAGAACCGTCAGCGCCTACTGAATGTACAGATTTTGTCGTTGACATTGTAACCGTAGCACTTCCAATACCGTTTCCTTGAACGGAATATGTGCCAATCGGGCTTACAATGTTAAAGTTATAATCTGCAAAAGAATAAGTTGTATCTGCCATTTTTATCTCCTTATCTGCTTACATTTACTTGTATTAATACACTGTGGATTGCACCTGCAAGGTTGATACATACATAGAACGGTTGAGATTTACGAGCATCTCTATCAGCGTCAGATTGTTCGTTTACATCTTCCCACTGAATTAAATAACCGTTTGGTAATACATCACCTTTTTGAAGCGCAAGAATTGAAGGTCTGCGCCATTTAAGGTCAGTTCCGATAAAGCCGATTTTCTTAGACTGCTCGCAAGCCTGACTAATAACACCTGCAATGTCTGCGTGCCCTGCCTCTGTTTGCGGTTCTTTTGGTAAACTGTAAAGTAAGTCGTAAACATTAAGTTGAATGTCGTTAACCAACTTATCAAGATTTATCATTTCATCAAACCAAGTACCGCTTGCGCAAGTTCCTTGTTCGTATTGTGCGTCTGCACGGGTTACATAACAGTTGCCGTAGTATTTTTCGATTGCGTTTACTTGAGATGTAGATAACACATCAGCAACCTGACCTACAATCTGCTTGAATTTTAAAGAATATGCCGAGTTAATTAAACCAGTGTTTGCCCCCATTGCGTAGCCTAAAAGCCCGCAACCGAAGTAAGCATTTGTATGATATGTAACTATCGTTCTATCATATTTTTTAGCGTTAATAATCTTCATAATGTTTGAAGCTGTATCGGTTAAAGCTGTTGAAGAACTTGTGCTTGCTAAAAACATTGTTGCATCCATTGTTTCAACTGCATCTGCAACTGCCTCTAATTCAGCATCCGTTAAGCTATCGCAAGACGTAAATCCGTACCATTCAGAAGATTTTTCACGGCAAGCGGTCAACGCTTCAACATACGTTTCATTTTCTCCAACAGCGCCAATATAAACTTGCGAAAGGCTTGCGCCAAGATTGTCTTGTTGTTTGAAATATTCAACCGCGCCAAGATAAAGCGGGTCAGTCAATGCAAAACCATCTTCAATCATTTCTTTGGGTTCGCTATAAGCCTTAACCCTGTCCGTAGTTGATATTATTGTAGTTTCGCCCAAAATCATACCGATATTAAAGCCGTTTCTCGGCAATGCTCTTGGTGAAAGGTTTACAATAACGTCTACATCTTTTTTCTTAGATAAACTCATTCATTTTCCTCCTCTATTGTGAATTCCTGTTCTTTATGGTCTGATATAAGATTAATTTCCACACTATCAATATAGTGTACATTTGTATTATACATAATTTTCTGATAAAATCTCAAGTCTAAATAAACTTGGTCATACCATTGTTGATTAATTAAAATCGGAACACGTCTTGGTTCTTCCGTGTTGCACAAAAGGTATATGCCCTGTGAACGCAAGTTTTTCATCAGGTAGGTATTTTTACTCATAACTTTAACTTTGGACGCATTCTCGAACGCGTTAGCGCCGTAGAAAACAAGATTTGCAACTATACCTCTAAGGGACTTATAAGTTTCAATTTCTTGAACAGCGTCAAAGTCTATTTTAATAGGTGAAGTGAAATTATTGGAAAAATAATTCAAAGACACAAAGCAATAATCAGTATCAACATCTATGGACGGCATACCAGAAGTTTGATAGGAAATCCTAATGTTTGAGTTCGGGATGCCCGTAATCGCCTGAATAACTCTAACTAATTCCTGTTCAACTTGCAATTTATTCATTATTTTGCACTCATCCTTTTAGCAACCGCGCTGAAATAACCGTGAAATTTCCAGTCTTTTACATAGGTTACTTTATATCTTTCATCTTTATACACAATTATATCAGAAATTCCGCTATTGCGTGGTTCAGGTGTCGGACTAGGTGATGGAGTTGGCTCATCACTCAATAACCCAACCAAATCAGATGGCTCAATTGTCGGTGTAGGTGTAGGTGTAGGTGTAGGCATTGGCACATCTCGGGTTGTATAAATTTCAGTAGTTAACCAAATCTTAATGTCACCTGTTATTTGGTCGCCATTCGGCGTATATTCAACTGTTTTTGGCTGATACGGTTGAACAATTCCGTACACATTAATTGTCGTAACCATTGAAGAATACAACCCATCTACAAAAGTACCCTGACTATGCCTCTCAATAGTGAAGTTTTGAGCAAAATCAGGGTCAGTTATCAATTCTTTTACATTAATCATTGTTCATTCCTTATTACATAAGTAACAGAGTTTCGGAGTTGACCTGTATCTATCAGTGGTCTGTCGCTACCTTTTGCTTTTATTGTAGCAGGTTTTAGAGGTGCTAATTCTTCACTTCCAAACTTGGCTTTGATTTTATTCATTAACCATATTCCAAGTTTTTCTAATTCTATCATACCACTTTTTTTACCGTCAAGAACATTTTTGATAGCATTTTCGTAATCTTTTGTAATCCTTTCTTGGTTTTCATCAATAGTCGGTTCTATGACTGGTCTAGGCGGAATGTTACGCGCGGGGCTACCGTTTGTATGAATAAACATCAATTCAGCGTTTGTAATTGGCTCTGCGCTCTCCTTATCATCTTCTTTACGCTCTGTTTTTTCTTGAGGAACTCCAACTAATAAATCAATTTTTGCAAAGTCCATTAACGCTTTTTTAACTTTTTTAAAATCATCCTTGCGGACTTTAACCTCAACATTCTTTTTAGAACACATACATATTACCTTTACCAAGTAATCTTGCTATGGTTAAAAGCTGAATACCGTATTCTGTGAGCTTATAACTGCCCCAACCGTCCAATTCTGTTAAAACCGATGAAACATCATAACTTACAGACACGCCATCCACACTTTTGGACGATTGAATTCCTCTCACGTTACCGCTTGCAAGGTTTGTTTCAGGAACAGAAGATGTTCCGCAAGTTTTCACATAAAGCGTAAGGAAATGCGCTACAAATAAAGCCATCCCAAATTTCCAAGACTCGTGCCATCTTTCTATGTTGAGGTTTGCGCTTGCTAAATTAATGAAAGACTGAACAACGCTTGACGGCACTTGACCTTGAAATTGCGGGTAAAAAGCGTAAAATTCACTTTCAGTGTATTCTGGGTTTTCGCCCACTTTTATATTTGCGCTGTCCGCTATTAAACTCAATAAATCGTTTGGATAATATCTCATTTCAAATCTCCATAAAAAAAAGCGACAGAGTTGCCCCTGTCGCTGTTGGTTTTATTCTATTTCAGATTAGCTTTTATTAAACTAACTAATTCAGGGTTGGTAGCATCCGTTTTGTAGTCTATATTATGATTTTTGCAATATTCTTGCAGTTCTGCTTTTTTCATCTTAGCTATTTCTTTTTCAAGATTTTCTGTTTGTTGACGAGGGGTTAAATCCTGCCCATCTTCTTGAACTTTTTCAACTTGCTTTGTTGTGTTTCCATCATTCATTATTTGAATGCGCCCGCCCGCTAGGTTCATTTTGAAGGTGGTAGTTTCTTTCACCCAATCAGGCAATTCAACAATCTGCAAGTACGGTGCTAAGATTTCAGGTTTTGATTTATCTTTACTGTCAAAAAACAGAAGTGTTGCCGTGCATATTGCTCTTATCGTCATATAACCTCCTTATACCCCATCCATATATGCTATGGTTTGTAAGTATTGGAATTTAACTTCGGAGAACTGACCTGCGTAAACGCTATCAATTGATACATTTGTGATGTTTGGCGCAGTCAATACTCTTGAAAGCGGAACAGTTACATCAATGTTGATTTTAGTTTCATCATCAACATAACCAACAATTCTATCAGAAGAAGAACCGCCCGCACCAGTACATTGACGGCAAGGGAAGATTTTCAAGTCAACACCTTGAGATTTAGCCAAGTTGTTTTCTAACAAGTAAGTCAAGATTGATTTGCTTGCATCGTTAGATACTTTGGTTGTCGTCAAGTAACCGTAAACTTGAGGCGGTACAAGAACGTGGTTGATAACCGCGTCTATTGAAAATTCACCTGCTGACCAAACAGTATAAATCAATTTATTCAAGTCTGCAAGGATTTCATCTGGAGTTTTAGTTGCAAAAGTGGTTGTGCCACCTGCACCAGTGTCAGCCGTAAAGGTAGTAACTGCTGAATTGTTTACCAAACCAGTTGTGCCGTAAGTAGCAAAACCAGTGTAAACACCTTTGTCTAATGCTTTGTTGTAAGTGAGTTTGATACCTTTGTCAAATATTTCTTCAAGAGAACGACCTGTTTGTTGAACCAACTGATTGTTTACAAATGGAACAGAGTACGCTTGCATAAAGGTATAAACTTTCCAAGTGTCTTTATTCAAGTTAGCTTGAACTCTTGAAATTTCAGTAGCTGACGGCGCTTGAATACCAAATTCATTTCCGCCAGTAGTTGCGTAGTCTACGTCAATAGTTGATGCGTATTGAACCCAACCGCCACCGTTCTTTAAAGTAATATCACGAGGGTATGTGAATGATGTTAATGGTTCAAGTAATTTAGCATCAATCTTTTCGAGTTCCCCTACTAAGAATGCCATATTATCCATTACAGCATTTTTGTCCATAACACCGCCTGAAAACATAAGCGGGGAAGCATCCATAACTCCCATTTTTCCGCCATTGTTAAGGTGGTTTAATGCATATTTTTCAATTCCTGCCATTTTTATATCTCCTTATTTTCCTTATGATGATGCTTCTTCTGCACCGATATCGCTAGGGGTTACCATTGGTAAGTAACCGATTTCAATTTCAGTGTTGTTATTACCGTCTTTTTTGCCTGTCGTGAAACGCAAGCAAGGGATTAATGTGTTTGATGTTGAAGTAGCAGTCAATGCGCCTGTTGAAGTAGCATAAACTTTGCCACCTGCCGTTGGAGTACTTGTGCTAACATTGACCGTCATAAACCCTTTTTTCATTGCGCAAGCAGGTAAGTTTTGTTTATAACCTGTTTCGCCATTTTGTGAAGTGTAAACTATTGACTGTTGAACACCACGAGTTACGATACCCGCGAATTTGTCCATTGTGTCCGTACCTACTACAAATTTAGTATACTTACCGTTGCTGTCAACTTTTACTAAATCGCCAAAAGCTAAGTCAACAGACGCAGGTCTTGTGTAGATTTCTGGCACTGGTGCTTGTCTTGAAGGCTGTCCTACATAGCCTTGATTTAATTCAATTCCAATTGCTTTTCCTGTCATTTTCGTTTCTCCTTATTTTCTGAAATTATCTTCTTTAATTTTTTTGAATACCGCTGAATAATCAATAGGAGCGGTTACTTCTGGTTGTTTTTTAGACGCATCCATAAGTTTCTTATAATTTGTAGAAGATTTCATTTTACCACGAATTATTGTTGCTAAGCTGTCTGCTACCGCTAAGCGAACTTCTTTATCTTCAATGCGGGCAACTACTTTTTTAGCATCAGCAATCTCTTTTTTGATTTCTTCCGTTGTATCTTCATCTTCCTGTGCTTTTTCAGCAACTGCCTCGATTAATTTAGGGTCATTGTTTGCATCTTCATCTTCTACTTCTTTTTTCTCTGGTTCTTCATCAACCAGTTCTTTTTCAACTTCATCAAGAGCTGTTACTTCTGGCTCATCCGCAGGTTTGTGCGCCTCGTCATAAGCATCCATTCTTGAACATAAGTCTTGAACTAATGTTTCCAATTTTGCTAATCTATCTTCGTCAGGTGCTTCATCTTCTTTTTGCACTGCTTTGATAGCTTCAAGCATTTCTTCTGGTTCAGCATCTTTAGCAAATGCTTTAAATAGTTTACCCAGAATGTTTGTGTTTTCGTTTGCCATAGATTTCTCCTTTTTGTTGTCATTTATTCTAACTTTTTCACCCGCTCTGCCTTTGTCAACCAAAGCAACGTGGTTTCCAATTATGTTTGCTTGATACCAATTGCCGTTTTCATCTTGTAAACAATCGCAATTGTACCCTGCTGATAACTCACGTTTGCCGTTTTCAATCTCTTGAATGGTTTGTGCGTCTTTTACCATAATATCTGCATCAAGATAAACTTTATCATCAGAGATACGAACATTTTGAACGTGTCCTTTTTCATAAATTGGCGTATTGTTTACATCTAATAATTCGTAGGGGTGGTCATTAGTAAACGGTTTACCCTCAAAAGATGCAACGGTAGCGGGATTAAAAACCTCATCAGCAGGTCTATCAACCGCTACCACATCATCGTCTACTCCTAATTCACTCCCTAAATAATCTTGTTTTCCAATGCGAGCAATGTGAACATCATAGCAAATTAGGTATCCCTCTGGGGTTTTTGCCATATTATCGCTTAATCTTGTTCCGTAAAATGTCCGCATTTTTTCTCCTCGTAAATATCATATCACTAAATTATGCAATACTCAAGAAGTCCTTTTTACGCATTCTTATAATTTGACCGTTATAATGAACAAGCGCAGGAAATTTAATATCATCATAATCTACAATTGGTTCAGGGTAGCAACGACAGTTAAATATTTCGCCCGCATTGTATACCCCATACTCGTATTTTTCACCCGCAAGTTTTTCAGGGTTTGGCGGGTTGTTGAAGTTTACGATAACTCCTTCCATAATATCGTGAGAATGCCTTACCCTTTGGTCTTTTGATGTTCTCCATATATACCAATCAAGCCCAACCGCCTTTGAGCGCAATTGAATTAGTTGGGACGAGGCTTTTGATACTTCTGTTCGAGCAATCCTTTGCGCCTCTGTTTCAGTAAGGTCTGAATATAATTCAAGGATTTTATTTTTAACGACGGTTGCCCGCTCGCCTTTGTTTTGTTCTTCAACCGCTATTTCCGTAGCTTTTTGAGCAAACAGGCTTGGTATAGTTTTTATGTATCCCGCATTTTCAATACTCTTAGCTTTGAGCATAGCCATAATCTGACCTTGAGTATTTTGCATTAAATAACGGTAAAAGTCGTTTGGCTTGGTTGATTTCAGCACAGCCTCCCGCCAGTCCTTAGCGTTTTCAATCTCAATTTTTACAAATAATCCTTTGGTAAGGTTTGAAATAAAATTTTCATATTCCGCAGTTTGAGAAATTTCCAAAATCGTGTTTACAATTTGTAACGGTTCTTCATACTTCTCAACATCTTTTAACATATCTTTAAATATTTTAAGTATGCTACGGTAATAGAATGCTCTTATCTTTTCTTGACGTTTGTAAAAATCAACCATTTACCTGTTCCTGTGGGTTTTCTACATTGTTTTCTACACCAAATGAACCAATGTCGGGCATTCCGTTTGAAAGGGTTTCATCAGCCTCAACAGTTTCATCAATATTTGAAAAGATATCATAACCTTGTCCAATTTCCTTGAGTTCTTCACGAGCCTCTTTCTGGGTAATAAGGTTTGCCTCGTAACCTTTGATGATACTATCGGATTTCTTGCCAATAAGGTCTGCAATTTCTTCTTCTTTGACGTTTTCAATAGCTTCAAAGTCAAAGTCATAATCATCTGGTATAAAGCCTAATTCGGACATAAATATCACAGGCAATAGTTTTACCCAAGCATCCGTTAGCGTTGTAACCTGATTTTCTTTAATCATTTCATAGTAGTTTTGTAAATCGCTTTCACCTGTTGCGTTCATACCCTCTGGTGAACGACCGTAGAGCTTAGTTGCAGGTATTCCTGTTGCCCCTGATATATCAAGCATAAACTGTTGCATAATTTCAGCAAGACCGCTAAATGTGTACTGCTTTGTATCAAAATCATCCTCTTTGCTCATTACATATAAGCCAAAAGAACTCATCAAAGAGTTTTGCGCAGATAACGTGTTGTATATATCTTTTTGAGCCTCGCCATCGTTTATCGATAAAGCATCCCCCAAATCAGACATTTTTAAGACACGCAAATTAGCTAAAAATACAAGTTGAGCAATATTGTATGAAGTGTTATCACGTTTTGCTATTTCTTCAATAACAGTTTCAAGTTCCGATGCTCCCCAATATTGTTCAACCTCTTTCTCCCAACGCGGTAACGGTCTACCAACAAACCTCAACACCCTTGAATGATGAACTAAAACAGGGTTTCCATTATCTACTGATACGTTATAATACATTGGTAAACCAAAATCAGGACTGTCTAAATCATCAACCATTTTTGACATATTTGGCGTTATGCCACTCCAACGGTCAAATACAAGTAAACCTTTGAAGTCATTTAACATCACCGTGCTAAGGTCAAGCGGTTGGTCTAAAATTTCGTCTTGACCGTCTATAAGCATAACCGCACCTGCACCACCAAACAATCTTCCCCAACGACATAACTCATTCAATGATTGATGCACTTTGCGCTTTTTAATGCAAGTTTCAACCCGCTTTATTAATTCTGGTTCAAGGTCTGATTTTATTTCAATTCCCGCCTTTGTCATATCGTTTGAAACAACATCAATTACTTTTTTTACAATCCAGTGTGTGCGATAGAGAGTTACCATTAAATTGTAATCTTGCGTTATTCTTGTGCGGGTGTAATCTGTTCCTGATAAAAGATTATCCATACCCAAACCGAGTTTAGCCACTGGGTTTATAAACGCATCTTTTACCGCCATTTTCTTAGATTTATTCTTGTTTTTGGACATATTTCTCTCCTTTGATTACATTATATCATTAATAAAGTCTTGCTCGTTTTAATACTGTAGCTACACAGTAGCGTAAACTGTCGACTGCGTGGTCTAAGTCTTTAACAGGTTTTTCCTCTCCGCGAACTCTTGCCTTTTCATCCCACACATACCCTCTGTGTTCACCTATTGTTTTAACGCATTTTTTATTAATTTTCAACCGCTTTGAACCAAACATTGTACTAACTAATCTAATTCCGTATAAAACCTCGTTGTTCGCCTCTCTAACGCGATAACCGTGATTTCTTAGCTCAAGTTTGAACGACGTTGCAGATGGGTCAATGAACACAAAGTCAGGTTTACTTTCACCGCAAAAATCATCAAAGTCTTTAGCGTACTCGGCATCAGTTTTTTGTTTTCCTGTTACCCTGCTATCGTAGTAGTATTCACGTTCAACCCACATATTCCGACCGTCGTCAAAAACTTCAAGAAACACCATAGGGTTCGTTGTACCGTAGTCAATTGTGATATATCTGCGATATGCTATATCTTTGTTGCGTTCGTTATCTTCGTAGAGGTTATCGTCGTCGAACATATCATATATCGCACCCTCTGCAATCGCCCAAAGACCGAGAATAAACCGTTTGTAGAACACACCGAAATACATACTTTTATAGCGGGCAATGATTTCTTCGGTCAAACTTTTGTTATCCTCAAGTATGAAGTGTAAGTGTAACAGTTGTTTTTCGTCCGATTTGTCAATCCAATTCTTTTTGAACCAATGTTCTGGGCTTTCAGGGTTACAGTTGAACCAAAATTTTGAACCTGCAATTGAACAACGACCTGTTGCTTGGTTTACAAAACTTTCTGGCATCAACGCCACTTCGTCAAACAAAACACCCGCAAGCGTAATACCTTGAATGAGGTTTTGAGAGCTTTCGTCTTTACCTGAAAAAATGTAAAAATAATTTGTATGCCCTTTAAAAGTGATGTCTATTTGGTTAGTGCTATATTTTTCTCTAACCTTGTAGCCGAGAGATAATAATGCAAATTTCAACCAACTCCAGACGTTACGCCTAAATGAACCAACCGTCTTACCGCACATTGCGAAGTTTTGACCATCAAAAGTTTCCATTGCCCAAATCACAAAAGACAGCCCCATTGAAAGGGTTTTACCAGACCTGATTGAACCGTCGGCAATAATTCCTTGAGCGTTATGCACTGGCGATTTTTCATTCCACCAAGTCAGTATTTTCTTTTGTTTATTTGAAAAAGGTTTGAATTCAAAATTAAATTTCATCTAGTTAGCCATTCCTCTAAAATCGCTATCGCCTCTTTAGCGCCCTTGGCAACGTATGTATCATAGCCCAATTCGATAAGTTTTTTCTGCCAGTTTACTTGCGCGTCAGATAAGCGCCCGCCCTTTTCGCGCTTAAATTCAATAAATAAAACTTCCTTTTTGGAGTTTTGCGCCAAAACCATCAAATCAGGAAAGCCTGTTCTGTATCCTTGCGCTTTCAAAGAATTCAAATACGCAAACTTGTTCACCTTGTTACTAATCGGAAAACCATTGGCTATAAAAACACAAACAATTCCCTTTAATTCACAATACTTAACAAATATTTCCTGTTCTGTCTTTTCCTTTAACATCAATCAACCCTCTTTTTATCAGATAATCATACAAAGCTATTGTATATAAGGCGCTTTGATGAACACCGAGCAACAGCGCTTGATTTTTAATACATTGCACCATATATTTCGGTAATCGGATATTGACTTGTTTTCTTTCCATCATCTCTCCTTTATGTAGCACACGAGCTAGCACACGAGCTATTATGTACATATAGCATAGCATATATTTTCAATAAGTCAACAAAACAAAAACCGCTATCGAAAGGAGTAATAGCGGTTGAGAAGTGTTAGATTGTGGTTAATTTAGCTTTCCCAAATATCGGGAACTTGTGTATTTAAAGCATTTATAAAGCTATCATTGAAATCTTTGTCGTCGCTTTCGCCGTTCTTACGCTCAAATTCGTTTTGTCTTTGCTCTACAACGGTGTTACGACTTTCGTATTCAAGTAACATATTCATTACCCTTATCAACACTTTATCATCTTTTGCTGATTTTGCAAGAAGTTTTTTGATAAGCGCCTCAAGCATACTCACAGACAGGGTTTCGCCTTTGACCTTTATATCAGTCATACTCTCTGTTACTTCTTTTAGTATAGCATTAAAAATGATATTCCTCGCCTTGGCTTTTTTCCACCCCAAAGACTTTGCCTCTGGGGAGGGTTGATACTCTTTTGAATATAATTTGCCTTTTGGCGGTATTTTTTTATTCGTGGTTTTCTTTGGTTTCATTATTTATAGCCTGATTGAACTCATTATACACTTCTTGTTGGGTTTTACCCACTGTGTTTATTGCAATTGTCGGAAATTCATTTATTTCTTGGAATTTTTTCATTGTGTTGAAAACTGAATTCACTTTTGCTTTGATATTGTGCGGGTTTGGCTGTTTTCCGTTTCTAGCATAAACCCGACTGTAACTTGTAATGTTATCAACAAACAAGAAAACTTGAATTATTTTTACACCATAATCATATTTTAGCTTTAGGAATTCATCAAGCGGTTTGCTAAATAAAACTGAAAGAAATATTCCTTCAATGAGTATTGTGCTTTCTGGGTGGTCAATGACAAGTTTTTCAAGCATTTTGTAATAGTATTCTGTCCCCTTTAAACTGTCAGCACCGCCACACTTAATTGAATATTTTCCTACGGCTACATAGTGTTCATTTTCGGATATTGTATATTTTCCGTAAGAACATTCGCATTCTTTGAGATTTTGACCGTCCGATAAAAGAATGTTTTTTACAAGTGTTGTTTTTCCTGCGCCGTGCGCACCGTAAATCACTAAAATCATTTTTCTGCTCCCGTTAAACCGTATTTTAACCATAATTTTTTTCGTTCTGGTCTAATACCGTTCCAATTATGCAACTCACCTAAAAATCTGTGTTGAAATATCTTCTTTCTTATTTGATAACAAACCGCCCAAAGCTGTTCAAATTCGGGAAAGTTTTTTTCGTACTCAATTAATACACCTAATTCCCTATCGTGGTGAAAGCCCGCGTATCTTGCACCTTTGAAAAGATTTCTAAATGAACATATTTTAGTGATAAAATTGTAAATATCAGGGTTTTCATCTGGGTATGTTCTTGCTATTTTTGCCTGTATTTCAAGAAGTTTTTTAGATAAATAAACCTCATCCCCTGCGGGTATTGTTCCCAGTTTATCAAAGTCATTTGCCTTTTTGTCTTGGTAAAATATATTGTAAATTCCTGATGTAAGGTTGGCGCAGTTTTTCCAATCAAGGCAAATAGGTTGCTTACATTGAAAACCAAAATAATCTGGGCGGTGAACAAAAACCTGCATAAATAAATCAGACGCAAATCGCTTACAATGCTTAATTTTTTCAAGGTGATTGTGTATTGAAATGTATGTTTTTTCTGGAGTATCTTGAATGTATTGTTTAACCCAAGCAAAATATTCTTTATTTGTTACATTATCAAATTCGTACATCAATTCAGCAAAAATATCCTTGTATTTTACCCATTTGCGGGCTGAACCAAAGTTTATTTTTTCCTTATATTTGAGCCAAAAATCATTATAATCCACGTCATATTTTTTAAAAAAAACAAATAAAAACACTGCGCTTATTTCACTGTATGTACAAGCTAATAACCAAAATATGTACACAATTTCATCTTGGGTTAGTTTGAATATATCAACGAACTCGCAAACAAACCTAAAATCCGTTGCGGGCACTTCGTGCTGATATTCTACAAACTTTTTGAGCCTGTAATCTTTATGGTTATCGTGTGGAATGTTATATAAATCACACACTTCTTGATTTATCATAGACATATATTAAATCACCATTTTCATCTGCGCCTTGCGGTACTAAAATACCTTCAAACAATTTATACGGGCTTTGACCATCTTCGGGGTGGTTCCAACGATAACGGCAAAATTCTGCCATTGTCATTCCGTCAAGTTTAGCTCTTTTTTCGGACGAACCTCTGTTAAATCCTTCGGCTTTCCACCAATCAAAGTGTGAAAAGTATTTGTTTATTTCATCACTGACTTCTGAATACCTCACCGAACCGTTTTGCTTGGCTTTAAGCAATGCCTCTGTCCATTGTCCTCTGCTGTAATTCCAACCCTCTGGAAGTCCGCAACAAGAACCGTTGCAAGATAATTCTTTGAAATGGCTATCGGATACATAAAACCTCATCCCGAGTTGGTCGCAAAGTTCTTTCATATTTTGAACAAATGGTCTTTTTACGTTTCTGTTTAACCTCAAATACCCTTGTCCAACGGAATATTTTTTATAAAATTTCATCAGGTCAAAACCTGCCAATTCATTGAAATAGTGCATTTTTTCTTTTAACAACCTACTTCGTTGCTCTACGCAAAAGAACTCCGTGCTTACCGCCCTTGAGCCACAATTGTATGCCTCTTTAATCAAGTCTAAATATGTAGGGGTACTTATACCTATAATAAACGGTCTTAGTCGTAGCGTTGCGCCACCTGCGTTGAGATTTGAAAACTTTTCAATCGCTTTCAATCGCTTTTGCGGGCTATCTACACCGCCCTCAATTATTCTCGCTTTATTTTCCTCAAGGGTAATTATTGAAAATTTTACATTCCATTTGGGGTTATCTTTGAACAACTCAACATATCTTTCGTCGTCAAGCCACCAAGTAGCTTTAGTGGAAAAAGAAATTGGATAGTCGATTTCTCTGAAAAACCTAAGCAATTCAAGCGTTTTCCCATACTTGCGTTCATTTTCATCAAATTGGTCAGACAATCCGCCCCACTGCATCACCTTTCTATCCTTAATGTATTCTCCAAATTGAGAACTGTCTGGCTCTCGGAAAATTCTTTTTACTCGCTCTGGGTTTACCCACCGAACTTCATTGTGCAAATATCCTTCCGCGCAACCACCAATTCCGCGCTGAAATTGGCTAAAACAATACTTACATTTATAACTACAATTACTGTAAGTGTCCATTGTCATTGGCATTGAACAGTCTGCTATTTCGCCTGTCCAACGCGGGCTGTGGTAGTAGTTCATTATTTATCTCCTTCAAGTTCTTCAATCGTGTAAACAATCTTGCTCAATTCTGGCAATCCTAAAATTTTTGCCATATCTTGCTTTTTGTCCTCTGGAAATGTTATAATAACACGCTCGCGCAACGGTTTAAAAGAGCCTACAACCTCTTGAAATACCTCTGGGGTGAGTTTAGTTTCTTTCAACTCTACTGGTAAATTTTCAATCAAGTCTGGTAAAGACTGCGGTACGTTTGGCGCAGGCTCTTTGTAATCCTCTAATTCCGCCTCCTCATATTCTATGTCTAAGCCCATATCATTCAACATATCTATTCCAAAATCTTCTTGAAGCATTTCATAATCAAAACTTGAGCTGTCTGATGTTGAGTTATCAAGAACCGCCAACTGTTTACGCCTTTCGTCGTCCGTTGCAAGGTCTGTACGCTTAATAGCAATTAGTTCTTTTCCGTCTGTTTCGATAACCTTTACAGGAATTTTCAGCTTTGATGCTTGCTCGTAAACACCATTACCCGCAATAATTTCACCTTCTTTGTCAATCAAAATAGAACGACCCGTTCCGTTTTCTTTGAGCGATTTGTTGATAAGTTTTTTGTTTTTTTCATCGTGCTTTCTGTAATTACGATGGTCAAATTTAATTTCTTCTGCCATTATTCCTCCTCAAAATACTTTCTACGCCTGTATTCTTCAATTAACATTTGAATAAAATAACTCGCGGAACAGCCCTTTTGTTCTGCCTCTTGGCTTGCAAACTCCGCAACATCTTCTTTTAAAAAATAATTCTTTCTTACTTTATCCATAACACAATCATAACATAAAAAAAACATAAACAAAATCATA
>JAZREW010000217.1:0-24298 GCA_045661005.1 Acutalibacteraceae bacterium
GATGTAATAGATGGGCTTTATAATCTTATAGAAGAACAAAACAGTTAAACTATTTATATAATTTTAAAAAAGCAGCCACCCTATACAATCAGTACAACGGTGGCTACTTTTTTTACAACATTGGTACCAAAATCATTTTTCCTTCAAGCAAGCATTCACTTTCAAGACCGTTAATCTTCATTATTTCTTCTACACTTGCATTATATATTCTTGCAATATCCCATACACATTCATCTTTTGTAGGAAAATACACCGTCATCGCCGATTTGCCCTTACGCTTTATAAGCTGGGTATCATCAACATTCAAATTACATATTAATGAAACATCACTTTTTTCATAAATTGCCGCATTTATTCCTATTTCTGTATGTATTTCTATATTGTTTGGCGATGTGATAGTATAACTGCAAGAAAGTATTTCAAGCTGTGGGTCACAATGCGGAATACCAAGCTTGCATTCCAAAGGATATTTATACTCAAATTCTATCGGCTTTTCAATATGAATTACCGAATTATTTTCGGTATTTACAATCATACCTACCGCCAGTGTTCCGTAAATTATCATACTGCACTTTTCAAATTTAGCGGTGTAAGACTGCACATTGCACCATAAATCTATAACAGATGATATCCCCTCTTCTAGCTCTATACCCTTTTTACACTGATATTTTTCACTGATATTTGAAGTGATTTTTTCAAAACAAACCTTATTTCGTTCTATCTCTGTTTGATATTTTCTTGAAAAAGCATCAAGAATAACCGCAATATCATTTCCGCAATAGGCTTCACAGGTAAGCAAAATTTTAGACGTGAGCAAAAAGCTTTTATTTTCACCCGAAGCCGATAATTTAGGCTTTACCTCAAAAAAGGATATTTCTGACTTAGTTTCGCAGCTACAGTTTTCAGTAATACCTTCAATATCAATTATCTGACTGAATGGTATAACAGTTTTTACACATTGCGGTGTACCATTTTCAGCACAGTAAACCAAGCTTAGCGCCATTTGACCCTTTACAACAGCCTTATCATTAATAATTTTAGTTTCCTTAACACAGGTATTAGCATCATACCTTAACAAATTTCTAATTTGCGGTTGCCCTTGACCTATCTGTATTTCTTCTTCAACCAGAATAAATTTTTCAGCATATCCCATAGGCACGGTTGCCGGTGCTACACCACGGCGCAGTTCTATATTTTCGTCATCTAAATCTGCAATTATTTCGGTGTTTTTACGTTTAAAAACCTTTATACTAATGCCGGCCGCACCATGAATATCTACCTTTCTGCCCGTTACCGCCCTGCAATTTATGTATTCCATTCGGCATTTACAGCATAAATTAGCACCCATGCTTTCGTTTAACATTTCTACGCTTTTATTAAACGGATACATATATTCATGCGAACATAGATTACCCTCTTTATCCGCATAAAGCAGATTAATATAAATATTTCCGTCAATAGAAACCGTCTTGCCGTTTATGCCTTTAGATGATATTCTTGGTATTGCGTGGCACTTAAATATCTTTGAAATATCAGGGCAATAATCTGGTAGAGTAAAATCTACATCTATAGGCACCTCTACAGAATCACAGTATACAGTATCGTTAAGGTATACGCTTGTCTTTAAAACCTTTTGTTCCATAAAAAAAGTCCTCTCTTTATAAGTTTACTATTAAATAGTATTCATATAAAGAGAGGTTTATGCCTAAAATTATTCTAATTCAAAAGCACCTGTATAAAGCTGGTAATACTTACCCTTTTGCTCAATAAGCTCTTCGTGGCTGCCACGTTCTATAATTCTGCCCTTTTCAAGCACCATTATAACATCAGAATTCTTAACGGTAGATAATCTGTGAGCTATTACAAAAACTGTTCTGCCCTGCATTAGTCTGTCCATACCCTTTTGAACTATAGCCTCAGTTCTTGTATCTATGCTAGAGGTAGCCTCGTCTAGTATCATAACAGGCGGGTCTGCAACAGCAGCACGAGCAATTGAAATTAACTGACGTTGACCTTGAGATAGATTAGCACCGTTATTTGTAAGCTCGGTGTTATATCCGTTAGGCAAACGTGTAATAAAATCGTCTGCACCTGCCATGCGTGCCGCCTCTATACAATCTTCGTCAGTAGCTTCAAGTCTACCGTAACGAATATTTTCCATTACAGTACCTGTAAATAAGTTGGTTTCCTGTAAAACTATACCGAGCGAGCGTCTTAAATCGCTCTTTTTAATTTTATTAATGTTTATACCGTCATATCTAATCTTACCGTCTGCAATATCATAAAAACGGTTAATAAGATTAGTAATTGTAGTTTTGCCAGCACCTGTAGCACCAACAAAAGCCACCTTTTGACCCGGCTTTGCAAAAATATCGATGTTATGCAACACCATTTTTTCTTCGGTGTAACCAAAATCAACATCTTCTAAAACCACATCGCCCTCAAGCTTCTTATAGGTAGTAGTACCGTCAGAATGTGGATGCTTCCAAGCCCATACACCTGTACGCTCGTTTGATTCGGTAACAGAACCATCTTCTGCAACCTTAGCGTTAACTAATGTAACATAACCGTCATCAACCTCAGGCTCTGCATCCATAAGAGCAAATATACGGTCAGCACCTGCAAGACCCATTACAATAGCATTAATTTGGTGCGACACCTGATTAACGTTACCTGTAAACTGCTTAGTCATATTAAGAAAAGGTATTACAACGCTAATTCCAAATGCAACTTCCCTACCCAAAAGCATTGAAAGACTTACGTTTTTAAAGCCCTTTGATAAAAGGAAGACACCGCCAAGTGTAGCAATCACTACATAGAGTATATTACCTATATTCATATTAATAGGTCCTAAAAGGTTTGCGTAGCTGTTAGCCTTTCTGCTATCTTCACAAAGCGATTCATTAATCTTATCAAACTCTTCCTGACTTTTTTCTTCATGGCAGAAAACCTTAATAACCTTTTGTCCATTCATCATTTCCTGTATAAAGCCCTCGGTTTTACCAACCGCTTTTTGCTGGCGTATAAAGAACTTAGCCGAACCGCCGCCAACCTTTTTGGTAACGAACATAAGGAAGAATACACCAACTACAACAATCAAGGTCATCCAAAAGCTGTACCACAGCATAATAAAGAACACGGTAATTACTATAAGGCCCGCTTGTAATATTGCTGGAATAGCCTGTGAGATAAGCTGGCGTATAGCATCAATATCATTGGTGTAATGGCTCATTATATCGCCATGCTTGTGAGTATCGAAATACTTAATAGGCAAATTCTGCATACCCGAAAACATATCCATACGAGCCTTACTTAAAAAGCCTTGTGTTATAAAAGCCATAAGCTGAGTATATGTGAAAAATGAAATTAACGAAACAACATAAAAAATGCCAAGTGTAATTATTTTTGGTATTATTTCAACCTTTGCTGCAGCCCAATCACGGCTTATATACCATTCTTCTATTAAAGCTATAATCTGCTGATTAAAAATTGCAGGCAATGTGTTAACCAGGGCAGAAAAGATTACACAAACAAGTGTTAGCGGCATTAATACAGGGTAGCATTTAAAAAGCATTTTAATTACCCTTTTTAAAACTCCCGGATTAATTTTAGGCTTAGGTCTGCCTACATCGCCCCTTAAATTCGGAACAGGTTTACTCATCTTCCCCACCTCCGTTCACTTGTTGTTCATATACCTCACGGTAAATTTCACTTGATTTAAGCAATTCTTCGTGGTTACCTACAGAATCGATATGTCCGTTATCCATAACAATAATCATATCAGCATCCTGAACTGAAGAAATTCTTTGTGCAATAATAATTTTTGTGGTTTCGGGAATAAATTCCTTAAAGCCCTTACGTATAAACGAATCGGTCTTTGTATCAACCGCACTTGTAGAGTCATCAAGAATTAAAATCTTAGGGTTCTTAAGCAAAGCACGTGCAATACAAAGTCTCTGCTTTTGTCCACCCGAAACGTTGGTACCGCCCTGCTCTATATAAGTGTCATACTTATCGGGGAATGTTTCAACAAACTCATCAGCTTGTGCTAATTTACAAGCAGTAATAATCTCTTCATCGGTAGCATTTTCATTACCCCAACGCAAATTTTCTTTTATAGTGCCCGAGAAAAGCTGATTTTTCTGCAACACCATAGCCACTTCATTTCTAAGTGTTTTAATATCGTAATCTCTTACATCAACACCGCCTACTAAAACCTTACCCTCGGTAACATCATAAAGACGTGGTATAAGTTGTACTAAGGATGATTTACTGGAACCCGTACCGCCAATAACACCTACTGTCATACCGCTTTTAATATCCAAATTAACATTAGAAAGCGCAAACAACGAGGCATCTTTTGAGTATTTAAAGCTTACATCTTGGAACTTAATAGAACCGTCTTTAACCGATATTACTGCGTTTTCAGGGTTCTTTAAAGCGGGTTCTTCTTCAAGCACTTCGCAAATACGTTTCATAGATTCAATAGACATAGTAATCATAACATAAATCATAGAAAGCATCATAAGCGACATTAAAATCTGCACACCATAAGTAAGCATAGCAGAAATCTGACCTACGTCTACTGTAGTACCACCGCTTGAAATTACAAGGAAAGAACCTATAAGTAAAATACCTATGGTATTAAAATACATACAGAACTGCATTATAGGTGAGTTAAGAACAACTATGCGCTCTGCCTTTGTAAAATCCTTACAAATATCCTCAGAAGCTTTATTAAACTTTTGTTTTTCAAAATCTTCTCTTGAAAAGCCCTTAACAACACGCATACCACGTACATTTTCTTCAATAGACTCATTAAGATTATCGTACTTTTTGAAAACTCTTCTAAACGCAGGCATTGCCTTTTTAGCAACAAAAACAAGACCGCAAATAAGCACAGGTACTACAACAACAAAGGTTGTGGCTAATGCACCGCCCATTTTGTAAGCCATAAAAATTGAAAAAACAAACATCATAGGGCTTCTTATAGCGGTTCTTATTATCATCATATAAGACATTTGAACATTGTTAATATCTGTAGTAAGTCTTGTTACCAAAGAGGTAGAAGAAAACTTATCTATATTAGAAAAAGAAAAGCTTTGTATTTTGAAATACATATCACGGCGTAAATTTTTTGCAAAGCCCGTAGCCGCTTTAGCACAGGTAATTGCCGCTATTCCACCGCAACAAAGCGATACTAAAGCCAAAGCAATTAATAACAAGCCTGTTTTAATAACCGATTCCATAGGCGCATTGTACTTAATGCTGTTTACAAGGTCAGCAGTAAGAAAAGGTATAAAAACCTCAATAATAACTTCGCCCATAATAAAAATTAAGGTTAGTATAGAGGGTAGCTTATATTCCCTTATACTTTTTGCTAATGTTTTAATCATCTTGTTCCTCCATATTAGCTGTAATATGTTTTATAAGTTTAAAAAAGGTTTCTACTTCTTGGTCGCTTAAACCATTTCTAAGCTTTTTTTCACGCTTTTCTATATGCTCTAAAATCAGCTTATGTTGTTTTGCCGCTTTTTCTGTAAGAATTATTTTTTTAAGCCTTGCATCGCTTTCAACACTTACCCTTTCTATAAAGCCCTTTTGCTCCATAGTTTTAAGCATACGACTAGCGGTAGACCGCCTTATAGAAAATTTTTCTTCAAAATCACGTTGAAAAATATCTTTACCACGGTTCTCATAAAAATAATTAATTGCCCATCCGTTAACACCCTTAGGATGCTCAATATTAAGATTGCTATGCGCTTTGTCAATATCACGCTTTATTGCGTTAGAAAGCCTGCGCACCGCAAAACCAATATCGTTTTCTCTAGACATAATACACCACCATTCAAAAATGTTAGCCTGCTAACTATTATAAAACCTTTACATCTTATTGTCAATATTAACATGTAAATAAATGGTGAATTTTATCCTATTATAACAAGAAAAAAGGTCAATACAGTATGTACCGTTTGACCTTTTTAAAAATTAGCATTGTTTCATAAGTCTTATATAAAATTCAACCGCTTTTTTCACAGTTTCTACCCTAATGCGTTCATTATTACCGTGTATTGTAGCACGTTCCTCGCTTGTTAAATCCATTGCAGAAAATCTGTAAACCTTATCCGAAATTCTGCCGTAATGGCGACTATCCGAACATTGCACCATAAGGTAAGGTGATACTATAGAACCCTGCCAGGTAGAAGCAACCGCCGAGGCAACCTTTTGCCAACCCGCACATTCGGTATTGGAAATTCTACTGGGGTTAGTTCCGTGAAGTACATTAATTTCAACCTTTTCATTATTTACAGTTTTCTTTATATATTCTGTTGCACCTTCAACCGTGTCATTAGGGTTAAGACGTATATTAGAAACCATTTTTGCCTCGGTAGGTATAACATTAGATGCATTACTGCCTTGCATTTGAGTAAATGCCACGGTGGTACGCATTAATGCATTAAGCTCGCCACCGCTTTTTTTGCAAATTAAATCAAGAATACCGCTAAACGCCCACAAGTTAGCAAAAATCATACGGTAAAGAAAGGTTGAATGTCTGCCCAATGTATCAAACATTTCGGCTACAGGCTTTGTAAGGTGCGATTTAAACGGATTACTCTCCATTTTACAGCACGCTGCCGAAAGCATAGCAATAGGCATATTAGGTTTAGGTGCCGATGCATGACCGCCGGGTGTTTTGCAACGGTATTCAACATCCATAAGTCCCTTTTCGGCTATTCCTATAAGTCCGCAAGGTGACTTAACACCCGGAAAAACATTTTCAACCACAGCGCCGCCCTCGTCTAAAACCAAAGCCGGCTCTATATTATTTTCTGCAAAATAATCAACTATATTCACAGCGCCGTTGCCATTTACCTCTTCACCACCCGAAAAAGCAAAATAAATATCATTTTCGGGAACAAAACCCTGTGCTATTAATGTATCAGCAGAAAACAGCACACCATTAAAGGTAGCCTTTGTGTCAAGCGTACCTCTGCCCCAGATAACGCCATCCTCTAAAATGGCATCAAACGGTGGTTTTTCCCACGCAGAAACATCAACAGGCACAACATCGTAATGAGCCATTAAAACTGTAGGTGCAGTATGATTTTTACCCTCCCACTTAAAAAGAAGCGCACGTTCAGGCAATTCATTAAAACTGCATTTTTCAAAAACATTTGGATATAGGTATGGCAACTTTGCTATAAGCTTTTGAAATTCGCCATCATCCTCTAATGATGAATCTTTATAAGATACCGTTTTGCAACGCACTAGTTCTTGCAAATTTTCAATAGCCTTATCACCGTTAAAGCTTATTTCCTCATTTAAAGCCTCTATAGATTTTTTAGGCTTAAACAATAATGTACGAATAATAATTATGGCTAACAAAGCTAAAACAACCATCACAAGACTCATTAAAATATAAGTAAACCAATCCATATTAAAGCATACCCTTTTTATACATAATTCTCGCTACTGCTACTGTAAACAGAACACCTACAGGCACCATTATACCCACAGTACCTTTATTAAGCTGCGGTATAAAAATAAATAACACAAGCATTAAAATAATAGGTGCTATAGAAAGCTTAGCGTTTTTAGAAATAAATACTACTGCAAGTCCGCCAAATAAAGCCGGCAAAATTAAATCAAAGGCAGGTTCTAAAATGGGAGATTCTAAAATAGGTGTAAGCGGAACTATAAGCACAACACCTATTATGATTATAATTGTTGTAACAATACTTGAAACAGCTATTGAAATAGTTGAAATTATTTCGCCTTCTTCAGAAGTAGAGTTAACACCCGCACGCTCCATAGCATCTACAGCACAGGGTAATTTCAGGTTAGATATATTACCTGTTACAAAGGAAAGATAAGTACCACCCGCACCAAGCATAGGTACATATGTGAAAATTTCAACTAATCCTACCGCCCAATACATAGGCAATGTTGCAAACAAACCTTGAGCCAAAGGTTTCCATTGAGGCATGACACCAAAAATCAAGGATATTGCAAGCGGAAAAGCTAAAATTAAAACACAAATTATTAATCCCCATATAAAACCGTCACGATGAACTGATTCTAAATATGTAAGTTGTTTTTTGTTACTCATTATTTAATCACCTCATATCCCAAAGCTTCTGCAAGCGGAATAGCAGCCGCCATACCGCCTATAAGGCTTAACGGTAATGCATAATCTGTAAGCCAACGTATTTTAAGCTTGGTAGAAAGCAAACCGCAAATAGCCATAATTACAGCAGATACAAGCATTACACAAACCGGTGTAAGACCTGCAGTTTCACCCTTAAAAATACCGCCTACGTCACAGAAAACATAACCTAAAAAGGCTGAAATCATACCAAGAAACATTGCATTATTGAAAATTTCGCCCCATTTTTTATCCTTCATGCCTATCTTGTTCATGCCGCCTTGAATCTTCTTTGTTAAAAACGGTACAAGTATTAAGCCTATAGCAATCCCCAAGGTCATAACCCAGATAACCGTTACGTACATTGAAGCCTCGGTTATAGTAGAGCCGGCACCAAGACCTGCCGCAGTTAATGCATTATTAGCCGCTACGGTTTCGTATGTAATAGAACCTATAACCGAAAGTCTAAGCCATGGTAGCGGTATACCAAGACTTTTAGAAAGTGCTACTACACCTACTAAAACTGCTATTGCAGGTGCAATAGTAAACACAGCAGATGATGATATTGTTTTTTTAATGGTTGAGGTTTCAATTCCTATTTCTTTTGCCCTTTTCACAGCTTTTACTAAAAAATAAACTGATTGTGCTAAAACTATAGCTATCAACGCCGCTACAACCACAAATAGAATAGGACTGTTTACGTTAAATTCCAATATTTTTCTTTCCCTTCACTTGAATTTTTTTAAAATAATTAACCTATTTATATTACCATATTTTCTTGTGAAAAGCAATAATTCAAAACAAAGTTATAAGTTAAAAACTCTTTATACAATAATAATTTCACTATTGTTTCCTAAATTAAAATACTCGTTAACCTTTTCAGTATTTGTTATAATGCAATCAATAGTTTGAATAGAAACCAAATTATACGGTGTTGAAAGTGAAAACTTAGTTTCATCACATAAAAACACAGTTTTTTTAGATTGATTTATAGCCACCTTGCGAATTTGTGTTTCAGGCAACGAGGGGTCGGTCAGCATTCCCTTATCATTAACACCATGGCACGAAAAAAATAAAACATCTATATTAAAGCGCTGTATAAATTCCTCTGCAAAGCTACCAAAATGCGCCAATGAATTTTCAAAAATTTCACCACCTGTGCAGTAGGTTTTTATCCCCTTTTTAACAAGCAAGGTTGCAAGCGATATACCATTTGTAATAACCGTTATCCCCTTTTTTTCGCCCAAGAAGTCCGCCATTTGCAGTGTGGTTGTAGAAGAATCAATAAATATAATTTCATTATCGTTAACCAAATTAGCAGCAGCTTTACAAAGCATACGCTTTTCGGCGGCATGAACCGTTTTTCTAAAATTCAGCGGTGTAACAATATGCTCTGCGTGTATTTTTTTAGCACCGCCATGGCTTCTTATTATTTGATTTCTTCGTGCAAGTTCTGCTAAGTCTCTGCGAATAGTTGGCAAACTTACATACAACATTTTGCTCAGCTTCAAAGCCGAAATGTACTGTTCCTCTTCTAAAATAGCAAGAATTTTATCGTATCTTTCCTCTTTTAACATTATTAACCCTTCTTTTGAGCGATTTTGATTGATTATCTACTTTTCAGCCACTAATTGACAATCACTTTTGACCGTTTTATTATAATATATATGATAGAAGAATGTCAATAAGGGGAAAGTAATTATGTATGATATTGCTATTATCGGTGCCGGTGTTGTTGGCGCTATGACAGCACGTGCGCTGTCAAAATACAATTTAAAAATTTGTATTCTTGAAAAAGAAAACGATGTTGCAACAGGCGCCACAAAAGCTAACTCTGCCATAGTTCATGCAGGTTTTGATGCTAAAGAAGGTAGCCTTAAAGCAAAGCTAAATGTACAAGGCTCGAAAATGATGAAACACATTTGTGAAGAGCTCGGTGTTAAATATAATAACAATGGGTCTTTAGTAATTGGTTTTAATGAAGAAGACCGTAATACAATTAACTCTTTACTTGTAAGAGGTACCGCTAACGGAGTTGACGGCTTAAAGGTATTGGAAAAGGATGAAATTAAAGCCTTAGAACCGAATATATCAGATAATGTTGATTGTGCGCTACACGCACCTACAGGCGCTATTGTATGTCCCTATGATTTGACCGTTGCCGCTATAGGAAACGCTATGGATAACGGTGTCGATTTAAAATGTAACTTTTCGGTTTGTGCTATTGAAAAAATTGGCAACAAATATAAAATCTCATCTGAAAACAATAGTATTACAGCTAGCTTCGTTATAAACTGTGCAGGTGTTGCTTCTGATGATATAGCAAAGCTTGTTGGCGACAATTCTTTTGAAGTACATCCCAGAAAGGGCGAATATATGTTACTTGATAAGGAATGTGGCAACTTAGTATCGCATACCGTATTCAGAACTCCCTCGAAAATGGGTAAAGGAATATTAATTTCCCCTACTGTTGACGGTAATTTACTGCTAGGTCCTACATCTGTAGATATTGAAAACAAAGAAAACAAAAACACTACCGATCAAGGCTTTGAAGATATTATCACCACCGCACGTGAAAATGTTAAAAATGTCCCTGTTAATAAAACTATTACTTCCTTTTGCGGTTTAAGAGCCGTAGGCAATACGGGTGATTTTATAATAACATCACCACAAGAGCATTTTATTAATGCCGCCGGAATAGAATCTCCCGGACTTTCGGCTTCGCCCGCAATAGCAGAATATATAACTGAAATGCTTAAATCACAAGGCTTAGAATTAACCAAAAAAGCCGATTACAACCCAATAAGAAAATCTGCACACGCTTTCAGAGAAGCTACTATTGAAGAAAAGAACGAAATGATAAAAAACAATCCCGCTTATGGCAGAATTATATGTAGATGCGAAAGCGTTACCGAAGGCGAAATACTAGATGCTATTCGCCGCAACCCCAAAGCCAGAGACCTAGACGGTGTAAAGCGAAGAACACGAGCTCAAATGGGTAGATGTCAGGGCGGTTTCTGCGTTCCGTATATAACCGAGCTTTTATCTAAAGAGCTAGATATTCCCTACGAAGATGTAACAAAATTCGGTGGCAAATCGGTAATTAATATCAGCAAAACAAAGGATGTATAATAAATGAAAGATTTAGTTATTATAGGCGGTGGTCCTGCAGGAATGAGCGCCGCTATTGCCGCTTACGAAAGCGGTGTTAGAGATATTCTTATATTAGAGCGTAACGATAGCTTAGGCGGTATTCTGCAACAATGTATACATAACGGTTTTGGTCTTCACAAATTTGGCGAAGAGCTTACAGGCCCTGAATACGCTTGGAAATACGAAGAAAAGGTTAGAAATTTAGGTATTGAATTTAAGCTTAATACTATGGTGCTTGATGTGTCTTATGACAAGGTGATAACCGCAACAAACTCAACCGACGGTATTTTTCAAATAGAAGCTAAAACTATAATTTTAGCTATGGGTTGCCGTGAAAGAGCAAAAGGCGCATTAAATATAGCGGGTAGCCGCCCTGCCGGAATATTTAGTGCAGGTACCGCTCAAAAGTTTGTTAACATACACGGTTACTTGCCGGGTAAAAATGTTGTAATTTTAGGCAGCGGTGATATAGGTCTTATTATGGCAAGAAGAATGACCCTAGAGGGTGCAAAGGTTCACGCCGTATGTGAATTAATGCCCTATTCAGGCGGTCTTGCACGCAATATAGAACAATGCCTTAACGATTTTAATATACCGCTTAAATTAAAACATACCGTAGTTGAAATTCACGGCAAAGAAAGAGTTGAGGGAGTTACCATAGCCGAAGTGGACGATAATCGAAAACCCATTGCCGAAACCAGAGAGTTTATCCCTTGCGATACATTACTGTTATCGGTAGGCTTAATTCCCGAAAATGAGCTTTCAAAAGCCGCAAATATAGATATAAGCAATATAACAAACGGCGCTGTAGTAGACCAAGACAGACAGACCTCTGTTGACGGTATATTCGCTTGCGGCAATGTTTTGCATGTTCATGATTTGGTTGACTATGTTTCTGAAGAAGCCGAAATTGCAGGAAAAGCCGCAGCAGAATATCTTAACAGCTCCAAAAATGAAAATATACATATTCCTATTACTACTGACGGTAAAATCAGATACACCGTTCCGCAAATAATAACCAAGAAAAAGGATATAACCGTATACTTTAGAGTTAGCGATGTTTACAAAAACGTAAAAATCAACATAACAGACGGAAATACTACCATACTTACTAAAAAGCGTCCCAAGGTAGCTCCCGGCGAAATGGAATCTATTACAATAAAGCAAGAAATACTTGAAAATGTTGAAAAATTAAATTTCTCTTTGGAGGTGCTGTAGTATGGAAAGAAAACTTACCTGTATTATATGTCCGCTAGGATGCGAGCTTACCGTTAATTTGCAAGATAAAACAATAACCTCGATAAGCGGTAACACCTGCCCCAGAGGAAAAGCGTATGCCGAAAACGAATGTACTAATCCTAAAAGAACAGTAACATCAACCGTAAAATGTTCAGATGGTAGTCTTGTTTCTGTTAAAACCGATAATCCAATTCCCAAAGAAAAAATTTCAGAATGCATGAATATGATAAATAAAGTTATATTAGACTTGCCTGTAGCTATTGGTGATGTTATAATAGAAGATGTGTTCGGTTCTAATATTATAGCTACACAGAATAGAGGAAATTTATGAACGATTTAAAGAGAGTGAAATTGTACTTACTTGATATGGACGGTACAATATATCTTGATAACGACCTGTTTGATGGAGTAACCGATTTTTTAAGCTATATAAAAAATATTAACGGTAAGTATATTTTTCTCACTAACAACTCATCAAAAAGTGTAGATAAATACATTGAAAAGCTTAAAGCTTTAGGTATTAGCTCTACTGCTGATGATTTTTTAACCTCTACCGATGCTACTATTCTTTATCTTAAAAAGAAATGCTACAAAAAAATATATGCATTCGGTACCAGCTCTTTTAGAGCTCAGTTAACTAAGGCAGACCTACCTATAACCGATAAGCTTGAAGACGGTATAGACTGCCTTTGTATGGGATTTGACACCGAGCTTACATTTAAAAAATTAGAAGATGCCTGCATTTTACTCGGTAAAAACGTTGATTATATTGCAACAAATCCCGATTGGGTTTGTCCCACAAGCTATGGCTATGTGCCTGATTGTGGCTCGGTTAGTGAAATGCTATATAACGCAACTAAACGCCGCCCCATATTCATAGGCAAGCCCGAACCTACTATGGCACTTCTCGCTATGGAGAAAACGGGTTTCAAACCCCACGAAACCGCACTTATTGGAGACAGATTATATACCGATATTGCATGCGGTGTTAATGCAAAAGTCAATAGTATTTTTGTGTTGTCGGGCGAGGGCACAATGGAGGATGTAGAAAAAAGCGATGTGAAGCCTGATTTTATTTATAAAAACATTAAAGAGCTTTATAATGATCTTACAAATTTTACAGGAGAGTGCAAAAATGTATAACGAAATTAAGGTTATTGCAATGGATTTAGACGGTACTCTAACTCAACACAAAACACCGTTAAGTACCGAGCATAGAGAAATACTTACAAAGCTTTCAGCAAAATATAAATTGCTTATGGTTGGTGCGGGTCAGGTTATGAGAATATTCAATCAACTCGAAGCATTTCCTATTGATATTATCGGTAACTACGGTATGCAGTACGGTGTTTATAATACCGAAACTAAAAATATTGATATTGTACGAGATACCAAGCTTGGCTGTAACCATGAGCTAGTCACTAAGAAAATTAATGCTATGCGTGAAAAATACGGATTTACTGCATACGTAGGTGAAACTGTTGAATTTCATCCGTCAGGTTGCGTAACATTTCCAATTCTTGGAACAAAAGCAATACAGGAAGACAAGCTTTCTTTCGACCCTGACAGAAGCAAACGTCGCAAAATATACGATGACGTTGTAAATACATTTAACGACTACTGTGTTTTTGTAGGCGGTTCTTCTTCGTTTGATATGGCACCAAAGCCTTATAATAAATACTATGCATTAGACCTATACTGTAAAGAAAACGGGTTAGAGCATAATCAAGTGGTATATATCGGTGATGACTATGGTCTGGGCGGTAATGATGAATCTGTGTATCGATCCGATTTCAACTACATTACCATTGATAATTATTTAGACTTTCCAAAAGTAGTTAAAGATTTATTATAATATATAAAAAGCGAGGTTTTTTACCTCGCTTTTTTATATGTAAATTAAAATATAAGTTTATTTTGAAATCAGATCAATTATCGCCTTAGCTTTTATCGACCAATCGTTTTCCTTAGCCTCTTTGCTAAGCAGTTGCATATATTCACTATTTTCTGTTGAAACAAGCGCTTTATCTAACTGTTCAATAAACTCATTATGGTTCTTACCAATTAAAACACTATCATACTTACGGCACTCATCCATATCGGTTGTAACAATCGGCTTTTTTAATGCCATATATTCAAAAACCTTTACAGGACTTGTAGCTTTTGTTATGTTATTAATTTTAAAAGGAATCATTAAAACATCACACTTACGTGCGTAGTTTTTCAATACCTTATAATCTCTCGGTCCCATAAAATAAATATTTTCTTCATCGCTTATATTTTCATCGTACGATTCATCATATTTTATGCCAAAAAGAACTACCGAGTATTTATCGGTTGCGGCGATTTTTTTAATCAAATCATAATCAAACCACTTTGCCAATGCACCGTAGTAACAAGCAATAGGCTTGCCCTTGTTAATTATCTGCTCAAATTCAGGTTCAAAAACATAATCCTCGTCAAATGTTTCAAAGAAAGAACAATCAACACCGTTTGAAGAGAAAACAAGATTAGTCTCGCCCCTTTTGCTTACAACGTCTCTCCATAAAGCATCGGCCGTTACAACAACATATACCGCAGTTTCCTGCATTACAAAATTATACTTATCAACTATATTTTGCGGAATTTCTTTTGTACCTGCAAGCTCTGGGGAAAGGTCATCTATATACTCGTAAATAAAGCCGAAGCCTTTTTGCATATAACTTTTAACATTTTCTACCGAAAGCTTCCAATCAGTTGAATAAAGTTGAACAAACTTCTTTTTATCAACCAATTCTAATTCTTGCATAAGAATTCTGTTAAGTAAAATATTATTGTAATTAATCAGATATAGATTATCACTATTCTTGCGTACAGTTTTAACCTTATCGGTCATTGTTGTTACTTCATAAAGCACTAAGCATCTATTATTAGCTAAGTTATTAGCTATGTGCTGCGGTCTTTGAAAAAGCGGTACGTTATAGCCAAAGCTACTACGCCATAAAACAATGCGATCAATATCATCATTATTTAGTATATCTTTAATAATTTTACGGTATTTCTTTGGATTAATAAATACCGCAAAACTGATTTTATTAAGATAGTTAGCAACAACATAAGCGTAAAGCTTTTTTAAAAATCCTATAAAACCATATTTCTTATATACGTTAACAAGTTTTGATAGCTTTTCGCCCATAAAGCATCTCCCTATAATAAAAAGTAAATTAATGTCACGGATTTGGAGAAATTATATCCTTTATTTTGCTTGAAGAAATATTTTTAGTATAAGGAAAATATATTACTTCTGTTCCAATTTTCTCTAGTTCTTTTTCATATTCTTTCCATTTGTCAGTCTCATACCAATCATCACCTACAAAAAGATAGCGTGCTTTTAGTTTTTTACAAGCACTAACTTTATCCATATCATTTTGAGGCAAGGCAACATCTACATATTTAATACTTCGTACAATTTCAATTCTTTCTTCAAAAGGTATTATTGCAGATTTATTCTTGTATCCAACCAGATCATCAACTGTGACACCAACTACCAATTTATCACACATACTTTTAGCATTTCTCAATAAGTTTAAATGCCCTATATGAAACAAGTCATAAACACCTGCAGTATAACCGGTAATTTGTTTTTTTCTCATGTTATTCACCGTTTTTCAATTTGTATAATTTTTTCGCTATCCTATACAATAATCCAGTATTATAATAATCAACTTGACGATTCAAACAATCTACTTGATTAGATAAACTTTCGGACTGCTGAAATAAAGAATTATTTTGATTAGCCAAATCATTCACTTGGTGAGATAGAGAATTGTTTTGATCAGACAAATCCTCTACTTGCTTAATTAAATTTTCATTTTTTGAATTTAAAACAGCAACATCACTTTCCAACTTGACATTTATATTTTTTTGTGCCTCAAGATAGTTTTGGTATTCACACAATTTATTTTGCAGTTCAATAATCTTAAGATCATTTTCACGAATGTTAGTAATGTTAGTATAATAAGAATCTTTAAACATTCTATGCATCTGAAAATATCTATTATCAAATTCTTCGTTAATGTATAACTTAACTACATTTACAAAATCAACTGTAATGTCTTCAGGATGATAGAAATAACTTCTATTCCATTCTTGCTGTTTTGCTCTTATAGTCTCTGATTGAGCATCTTCTAAAATACTTACTATTTCATTTGGATTATTGGTAAAAGGTAATATTCCTTTCTTATATAACTCATATTGTGTAGAGTTGAATTCACCAATCTTATTCTTATTTATATCATCACAAAAAACCGCAACCGGAATTTCTGTAAAAATTCCCTCAAATATAGAACCTGAATTATCTGTCAAGATAACATCTGTTGTTTCGAGTAAAGTAGCCAGTGGCATATGAGAATCATAAATTTCATCAACTTTTTCTTTAAGCAAATCAATTCTATTTTTTTCATTCACTAAATAGTTAGTACCATGGTGTACCTTAGCTATTATATAATACTTCTCTCTAAGCTTTTCTAAAGCATCAACAATAATCTCTATTGAAGATTCGTCACCATAAGTAGGAAGATAGAGCAGTTGCTTCTTATCGGATTTTCTTTCATTTGATTTTTTAAAATCTCTGTATTTTAAATTTGCAGTTTTGTAAGTTTTTGAAAAAACCGATAAATAGTTAGCATCATAATCGCCCGAGCAAAGAATAGCGTCATACATTATATAGTTTTCAGGTCTGTAAACAATATTAGGTTTAGCAGATACATTGCTATATCTATATTTGATTTTATACTTTGCTTTAATATCTAAACATGGATATGGTTCGAGTAAAACTTTATATTTAATATTTGGCTCCAAATCACGATAGACATTAAAATTGTTTTTTTTGCAGTATTCAGTTATATCGTCAAACATATTGTTCATACCGCTGATATCTTCTTTCCAATGAGAACAATAAATATCAATTGAATAACCGCACTTTTTTAACTCCTCAATACCTGGAATGACATTGTCATATTGAATACGGTTAAGAATCACAACTGCGATATCTTTCATTTTAATATCTAACCTTCTTTTATAGTTGAATTAAAAATTATTTGCTGAATTTTTCAATAATTGCATCAACAATGCGTTCGCTTGCATGACCGTCACCGTAAGGGTTTGAGGCCTTGCTCATACGCTCATACTCGGCACTGTCGGTTAAAAGGCGTAGAGTTTCTTTGTAAATAACCTCACTGTCAGTACCAACCAATTTAAGTGTGCCGGCATCAATACCCTCAGGACGTTCAGTAGTGTCACGAAGAACAAGTACAGGCTTACCAAGAGATGGAGCTTCTTCCTGAATTCCGCCACTATCTGTAAGAATAATATGAGCCTGATTTTGGAAGTTGTGGAAATCAAATACCTCTAATGGCTCAATAAGCTTTACACGGTCACAGTCGCCAAAAATTTCATCGGCAGCCGCACGTACCAAAGGATTCTTATGAATAGGATAAATAACCTTGTAACCCGGAACCTCATCAAGCACCTTACGAATACCTCTGAAAATATTTCTCATCGGCTCACCAAGATTTTCTCTTCTATGAGCGGTTAATAGAATCATTTTATCCCCATTTAACCATTCAAGCTCGGGATGAGAATAATTTTCATCTACTGTGGTACTCATAGCATCAATTACAGTATTACCTGTAACATAAATCTTTTCTTCAGGAATATTTTCCTTTAAAAGATTATCACGGCTAAGACCTGTGGGTGCAAAGAACATATCGGTCATACAGTCAACCATTTGTCTGTTCATCTCTTCCGGATATGGAGAGTATTTATTATATGTTCTAAGACCGGCCTCAACGTGACCAATTGCAACCTGATTATAAAAAGCTGCAAGACCACCTGCAAATGTGGTTGAAGTATCACCGTGAACTAACACTATATCAGGCTTTGCTTCCTTAATAACACTATCAACACCTGTAAGCGCACCCACTGTAATGTCAGCAAGTGTTTGACCTTGTTTCATCATATTAAGATCATAATCGGGTGTGATTTTAAATGTTTCTAGAACCTGATCAAGCATTTCTCTGTGCTGAGCTGTAACACAAACTATGCTTTCAATTTCTTCTCTTTTTTCAAGCTCTTTTACAAGCGGAGCCATTTTAATAGCCTCGGGACGAGTTCCAAAAATGCTCATTACTTTGATTTTCATAATTTTTTACCTCTTTCGTTTTCCTGTAACAACTTAATAATAATTTCCGCTTTATTTGACCAATCGTTTTCACGTGCTTCTTTATCCAAAAGTGCCACATATTCATTATCTGTTTTTAATTTTGTAGCCTTTTGCAATAAGTCAATAAACTCATTATGATCTTCGGCAACCATCACAGAAGAATAATTCTTACACTCTTGCATAGCAGTTGTAACTATAGGCTTGTGCAATGCCATATATTCAAATAACTTCAATGGTGAAGTAGCTTGTGTAATTGAATTGATAACAAATGGGATAGTAAGAATATCCATTTTACAAGCATAATACTTAAGAACATCGTAATCTTTTGCACCAATAAAATAAACATTACTCAACTCATCTATACCACTTTCATCGTAGGTAGAATCGTATTTAATTCCAATGAGAATAATATTATACTTATTTGTTGAATCGATTTTTTTAATTAGATCATAATCAAACCAACTTGCAAGTGCGCCATAATAACATACGTTAATTTTTCCGTTATCAATAATTTCTTCGAATTCTTTTTCTAATTCATAATCTTTAGAAAAATCTTGGAAGAAATCATAGTCTACGCCGTTACATGACAAAACCATATTATCCTTGCCACGCTTGCTTACAACATCTTCATAAATTTGCTTTGCAGTTGTAACTATGGGGACATCCTTGTTCGACATAGCATAATTATATTTATCAAGAATATACTCAGGTATCTCATCTGTACCAGAAAGTTCGGGACTTATATCATCTATATATTCATAAAGTAAATTAAAGCCTTTAGCTTTGAAATCCAAAACCTCATCCTTACTCATACACCAATTGGTGGAATAAATTTGAATATATACCTGTTTTTCTTGTGCTTCAAGACATTCTTCTAAAATACGTTTAACTGTATAATTCTCGCAATTGACTAAATAAAGATTATTTTCTACACTTTGGATATCTATGACATTGTCAGTTTTAAGTGATACTTCATAAAAAACCAAACAATCTTTTCGTGCAAATTGACGAGCAATATGTTGCGGACGTTGAAATAACGGAACATTCCAACCAAAAGGACTGCGCCAAACAATTATACGCGAATATTTCTCATTTGAAAGAATATTGTTAATTTGATTCTTAATGTTCCAATCTCTCTGGTTATTGACAAAAGAAATCATATCCTTTGCTTTTGATTGCCATGTATTTTCAAGAGCTTCTTCAATTTCTAATTTTTTATATTCAGAAGAATTTGCCGATTCTTTCGCTTTTTCGATATTTTCAATAAATTCATCATGAGTTTCAGAATAAAATACTGAACGATATTTTTTACATTCGGGTAAAGCCGTGGTAACAATAGGTTTTTCCATTGCCATATATTCAAATAACTTAACAGGGCTAGTTGCTTCGGTTATATCATTGATAAGAAACGGTATAATACAAATATCAACATTGCAACCATACTTAGGTAAATCCGCATATTCTTTTCTTCCTAAGAAGAATACATTATCAATTTTTAAAACATCGCTCTTAGAAAGTGTATTGTCATAATCTTGACCAATTAAAACAATAGCATACTCTTTGTTTTTTGCAATTTTTTTAATCAAATCGTAATCAAACCAATTTGCTAATGCGCCATAGTAACATAATACGGTTTTATAAGAATTACGTATCTTCTTTAAATCTTCTGGAATATCATAATCTTTGTATTTAAAATGATTATAATCTACACCATTAGAAATCAAAGCAACATCTTTGTTTGAATTATGCTCTATATTATTTTTAAGCATGGTTGCGGTTGAAACAATATATACATCATCATCTTTTAGTATATTGTTGTGGCGCTCGAGCAAATCTTTATAAGCTTCACCTGAAAGTTCTTCATTTAAATCATCGACATATTCATATATAACCTTATAACGATAACTTTCATAAAGCTTTATACGTTCATATGGTATATAGTCTGTGGAATATACCATAAGATACTTATTATAATGGTTTGCTAAAAAATTTAAAACTATATCACGATGATATCCTAAATCAATTACAAATAAATTTTCTTTGATTGATTTGATACGATCATTTGAATCAAAATCACTATCTTCATGAGAGTGATAAAACATTAATACATTGTCAGGAAGATTTTCAGCTATTTGTTGGGGACGTTGCTTCATAATCTTGTTCCAACCAAAATTATTTTCAAATATAATCACTGAACTAAATTTATTTAAATCAATTCTATCCGCAAGAAGGTTTGATAGACATTGCTTATTGCGAAAAATAAATCTATAATACAATGTTTTTATAATCTTTTTTATCGTTGCAAAAAAACCATAATACCCTAAATATGCAATAGCTTTTTTTGTAAGTCTTTTGATTTTATTTAACATATTCTTAAACCCCTATTTATTTAACATCCAATTATAATATTCGTCGCAAATTTCTTTGCCACCTATTTTTTGAACCACACCATGTTCAATCCAAACAATAGTATCACACATTTTTTTAATTTGCTGAACAGAGTGCGAAACAAACAACACTGTAGTACCGCCGCCTATCATTGAAAGCATTTTAGCTTCACTTTTAGCTTGAAAAGCTATATCACCAACCGAAAGTATTTCGTCTACTATTAATATTTCAGGATCTATTATGGTTGCCACACTAAAAGCTAATCGAGCTATCATACCGGAAGAAAAATTCTGCACAGGAACTTCTAAAAAATCGTGCAACTCTGAAAAATCTACAATTTCATCAAACTTAGAATCTATCAATTCTTTAGAATATCCCATTATAGCGCCATTAAGGTATATATTTTCTCTTGCGGTAAGCTGAGGATCAAAACCTGCGCCCAATTCAATCATGGGACAAATATTTCCACCTACACTTACTTTTCCCTTAGTGGGTTTCATAACACCTGCTATGACTTTTAGTAATGTGGATTTACCAGCGCCGTTAGAACCAATAAAGCCTATTACTTCACCTTTTTTAACATTAAACGTAACATCGGTTAGCGCCCAAAAGTCCTTTTTTTCGTGTTTCTTTCCCTTTCCAATATCAACAAACCATTGTTTTAATGAAAAACCTTTTTCAATACCCAGATTGAAGCGCATAGAAACGCCGTTGACTTCAACCATATTTTCAATATCAGACATCAAACATTCTCCTTACACATAGTAAATAAACTTGTCTTGATTCTTTTTAAATACAAATATTCCCAAAAACAAAAATGCCAAACCAAATACCATACAATAAATCCATACATTTGTTTCCGGTATGGAATTATAAAGCATAACTTTTCTGGAAAAATAAGTAAACCAATAAAGTGGATTAAATTTTAAAACGAGAGTTATAAATGGTCGGTCAGTTACCATATTCATATCCCACATAATCGGGGTTAAATAGGTCCAAAGATTAATTATAACGCCGTAGATATAAAACATATCACGAAGAAATACCGAAATTGCAGACAATATTAAACCAAAGCCTAAAGTAAACAAGAATAAACAAAAATACATATACGGTAAAAGCAAATGATAAATATTTATTCCAGGACCAGATATAAATAATATCAAATAAAGCGGTATCTGCGAAAGCAAAAAGTTAATACCTACAAATACACATTTTGATAATGGGAAAATATATTTTGGCATATAAACTTTATTTATAAGACTAAAGTTAGCAACAACGCTGCTCATTGCAAGGTTAGTGGCTTCGCTAAAATAGTTAAAGATAACCAAACCACTCATAAGATAGGAAAGATAATCTACATCCGGCACCTTAAATCTGAAAAACTGCGAAAATATAACAGCCATAACCGCCATAGTAAGCAAAGGATACAAAAGACTCCACAACACACCTAAAACACTACGCTTATATTTAACCTTAAAGTCACGTGAAACGAGTTGCTTTAACAGAAAAGAATATTTTGTGTAAACATATTTAATATTATTAAACACTTTAACGTACCACCTTTATAAAAATGTTACTATATAAAATCGACCAATTATCTGTTCTACGTATATGTATGATAAACTTGAAACTAAGTTCAGCTTAAATATACACACATAATTTGCATTATTATACCACATCCGCACAATAAAATCAACTATTTACACCCAAATTTATAGATCAAAACAAATAGCATATAACATTTTTTTATTTTTTACAATTTCTCTTGCTTAAACAGGAAAAAGATTATATAATATATAAAGTTATAATAAGGCGTATTGTGTCTATTAAGATTTTGCCTTAATTATTTATTGCTTTGAAAGGGATGACAATATTGTACCGAAATACTTACGCCGAAATTAACGAGGAAATACTACATGCGAATGTATGCGAAATTGTAAAGAATTATCCTGAATACAAATATTATTTTGGGGTTGTTAAGGGTAACGCTTACGGCCATGGTATGCATATTGTAAATTCTTTAATAAAGGGCGGGGTTAATTATCTTGCCGTTGCCACACTTGAAGAAGCAATTAAGGTTAGAGAGTTTAATGTCGACATCCCCATTCTTTGTCTAGAACCTATATCGCTTGAATTTATAGAAGATATTATAAAATACAATGTTTCTATAACCGTAACAAGTCTTGATTATTTCAAGGCGCTTAACGAAATAACACCCGAAAAGCAGATTAAGATTCATATAAAGCTGGATACCGGTATGAATCGATTGGGCATTAAAGAAAAGGACGAGCTTGACAAGCTTTTTAGTATAAATGCGCATCAAAATGTATTTATTGAAGGAATTTATACACACCTAGCTACTGCGGGCATTAATGACTTTTGGCTAGAAAAACAGATAGAAAACTTTAAAAAGCTAACCGCTAATATAGATTTATCAAGTATACCGATAGTTCATTTAGGAAGGTCTATCACACTTGTACACCATAAAAAGCCTGATTTTGTTAACGGTGTAAGACTTGGAATATGCATGTACGGTTTTTCACAGAGTATTCCCGAACCAAGCGGTCTTCACAAAATAAAACGTAACATTATGCTTAAACTTGGTCGCATTCCTGATGCCGTTTTGCAAAATAACCTAAAGCTAAAAACCGCATTTACTCTATATAGTACAGTAATTGATGTTAAGAAGATTAAAAAGGGTGAATTTGTGGGTTACGGTGCCGGTTTTATTGCAAACAGCGATATGTCGGTTGCTACTGTGGCTATAGGATATTATGACGGTGTAAACAAAGCAATTAAAAATGTAATTGTAAATGGCAAAAAATGTGAAATTTTAGGCGATCTTTGTATGGATATGACGCATATAGCCGTTCCTGAAAACACCGCAATAGGCGATAAGGTTGAGTTCTTTGGCGATAAAATATCTATAAAAGAAGCATCCAGAAATGCCGGAACCAGCGCTTATAAAATTCTAACCGGTATTACATCACGAGTACCAAGAATATACAATCAAGAAGAATACTATATTTAAACGAGGTTTATAATGGAATTTGAAGTATTGATTATAGGAACCGACGCTAATGCCTATTATATGGCTCGTTGTTTCCACGAAGCTTATAACAAAAAAGCTCTTTTGGTGGGCAAGTCACCCCTTCCCTATACTGCCCATA
>JAZREW010000218.1:0-6302 GCA_045661005.1 Acutalibacteraceae bacterium
TTTAATTGGGTTTTTTAATGTTATTAAGCGATTTTCGCATAACAACTACCGGCTCAACAAGGTTTTCTACAGGCACCTGCTCGCCGTTTATAATTTTAGTTAGTAAGTCAAATACCTTTTGACCTATTATACCGTATTTCTGGTCTACAGAGGTAAGTGGCACTATCATCTGCTCACAAAACGGATCGTTATTATAACCAACAACAGAAAAATCTTCAGGAACCTTAAACCCGCATTCAAAAGCGTGCTGTTGCACAAGCGACGCTACCGAATCACGCAGACCGAAAAATACAGTGGGTCTGTTATCACGGTCATAAATTTCCTTTAGGTTACCCTTTATTGTTGAAACAAATCCCTTTACATCGGCACCGATAACGTATCTCTCATTTTGTGTTTCATCAAACTGAAATACGTTTTTAATATCAAAATCCAAACCGATCTCGGTTATGGCACGAACTAAACCGCCAAAGCGCTCCTGTTCGTTATGATTTTGAAAGTTACCGAACACAACACCTATGTTTTTATGACCGTTTTCTATAAGACATTGCCCCATTTTATATCCACCAAGATAGTTGTTGGTTTTTACACAGGGTACTCTGAACATATGCACGTCTTCATCAATAAAAATCATAGGTATTTTCTTGCTTACAATATCAAGCAAGCCGGGTAGATTTTGCGTACTGTTACGTGAATGATAAACAATACCGTTAAAATTACCCTCTGTAACGGCTTTTAGAATATCTGCTTCACGAATTTTTTCAGACGAGGTATCAAAAACAGAAACATTATATCCGTTAGCAACTGCATTGTGCTGAAAACGTGAAAGTATTTTGGCAATAAACATAGCCGAGCAGTCACCCACAAACGCAATGTTTTTTGACTTTATATCAAGCGGAATATATCCACGGTGAAAGGTTGAAACATCGTTGTAGGTTACATAAGTGCCCGAGCCACGTGTACGCTTTACCAAGCCTTCGTTTTCAAGCTTTTGCATGGCTTTAATTGCAGTAATACGGCTTACTTCGTATTCTTCAATTAAATCCATTTCGGTAGGCAAACGCTGGCCGTTAGCTAAAATACCGTTTATAATTTTTTCCTTTAAATCCTCATAAATTTTCAAATACAGATATTCTGACATTATTTTTTCTTACTTTCTTCTTTTATAACTTTAATTACAGCATCCTTAACTGCAAGCGCTTCAATATCTCTAAGCGGTGTTTGCTCAAAAACAGCAGTCATTGTTCCGCCGTTTTGTTTTGCAATTTCTTCAGCCTTTTTATTGATATCAGCTTTAGTGAGCTTTATTTTTTCAGCACGGGCAATGGCGTAAAGCGGCATTTCTTTTTTCATAGCCTCTTTCACCTGCTCATCAAGCATAACGTCAAATTCCTTTTGTGTAATATCTTCCTTTTTAAGATACTCGTCAAGCGAATTACCATAACCGGAAGCTAATTGTGCGTAATAATTTTTCTTAGCTTCATAAAGCTCGGTATATTCGTCTTCAGGGTAATCCTTAATTTCAGAATTTTCCACAAGCGAATTTATAATAAATTCATCCTTTGCCGCATCTTTCAGCTTTTGTTCGGCATCCTTTTCATCGGAATACCCCATAAGCTGAGCTACTGAATCGTTAAGCTCATATATACGCACATAATCCACAGTAACAGTAAGGTTACTCTGCGCACCGCCACCAATTTCGTAAACATAGTCAAACGAATCGCCGGCTTTTTTGCCAATAACCTTTTTAGCAACATCGCCATATTTAAAGGTGGTATCTCCCGCAATAAGCTCTAGTTGTTCTTTAACCACAGTTTCACCCGTTACGGTAATACCTACTACATTACCCTTAGAAGCCTTTGCTACTGTGCTTTCGGTAGATATACCGTCGCTCATTACAGCGCTTTCAACATATTCCTCAAAAAAAGCATCAAACTTTTCGCCTTTGGCAATATCAGCCGATATTTCTTCGGGCAGGGTAACATATTTTTTCATATTATAGTCGTATCGTGTAACGGCATTAGCTTCGCATCCGCAGACCAAAACTGCCAACACCATTACAAAAACAACCGCTAATGTTATTTTCTTCATACACTTAACCTAAAATATTTCCGCCGTAAACAATTTTACCATAACCCTCAAAAGGATAATCAATTACACATCTACCCTCAAGAGCGTCAGAAAGACCTGAATAAAGGTCTACCTTACCGTCTTCACGCATAACAATACCTGAAGTAAAAGCGGTATCGTCAAGATATACACCGTAGTTTGACATACGCATATGGTCGGATGCAGGATAGCAACGGCGAGTACCGATAATGTTTGTGAAAAGAGTCTTCTTCTCTTTAGGGTCAAATACAGATGCAATGTTTACATATACACGCTCTGTTTTACCGTCTTTATTAAGCTTAGGATATACCATGTGACCAATAAGACCAATCATTCCGCTTTCAAGATAGTAGCACTGGTTAACACCGCCGTAGCCACCGTCAGAAATATAGTCTACAATAGGAGCTTCAGCTATAACCTTATCGTCAAGCTCCATGATATCCTTAATAATTGTGAAACCAACATAACCGTCAGGACGTGAGAAAACACCAACACCGTCAGGCAACTGAACCAAACGAATATCCTTCATATAGTCAGGACCGGTTGTGAAGTAAGAAAGGTCGAAAGGATTTTCGCCCTTATAGAAACAGGTTTCATAGGTTGTAGGGTTGCCCTTCATTTTAGTAACACGCACACCGCCGAATACCATTTCATCATTTATTATAGCAATAAATGGGTCTTCTAAAAGATGCTTCTGCTCTTCTATTACGGTATATGTATCGGGAGCGGTTTCCTCAAACATATGAACGTGTGAAGTAGCCCATGCATCATGTGGCTCAACACGACCGAAAATATACTTTTTGCCCTTGTAAACAAAAGGTATACTGCAATTGTATACATCTTCGCCTTCCTCTAAACCAATAAAGGTTAAAAGGGTGTTTTCATATATCTTTTTTTCCTCTTCAAATTTGTCACGTGCGTTACTCCAGGTAACGTCACCATTTCTGTCTAATTTCATTGTTTTTTCCTCCGTTTTCACAATAGGTTTAATGAGTTTATACTCCTTTTTTTAGTATATATTAATTCGCCAATCAAGTCAAGAAATAAAAGCCTTTTTTAAATAAACTTTTGCTTGACTTTTTTGTGCAATATGGTATATTAGACACATTAAAAACCAAGGTTGGTGTTTTTCATGAAATATGAGTTTGGAAAATTGAACTTTTTACCCTGTGGCAAAATAACCGCACACGGCTGGTTAAAGGACCAACTGCTACGTTCAGCCGAGGGTATGGGCGGTCATCTAGACGAGCTTGAACCCGGTATGATTTTAGACCCATATTTGAAAAAGCAAACCATAGCCGCATGGGGTGCCGCAGCGGCAGGCTGGGGCGCCGAAATAGCGGGCAACTACTGGTACGGACTTATAGCACTTGCCTTTACCCTACCCGATAAAAATTTGCAAAAAAAGGCAGAAAAATGGGTAAATGCCGTTATTGCAAACCAAGAACCTGACGGATATTTAGGCGCATACGGACTTAATGATGACCGCACCGAAGACTATAACGCCTGGGGTAGTGCCTGCGGTATGAGAGCCCTTATTATATATGCCGAAGCTACGGGCAGAGAAGATGTTTTTGATGCAGTTTATAAAGGTCTTCTCTGGTTTTGCGAAAACTGGCAGGAACATTTCACAGCGTATGCCGGTCACTATATCATTAGACCTATGTCCTACTTCTACCAAAGAACAAAGGATAAACGCCTGCTTGATTTTTGCCATAACTATGAAAAATATTTAGATAATATTGATAACGATACTTTTCTTATAGGTACCGAATCTTTACTTAATGAAGAATTTTACTACAACCAAAACCACGCCGCAGGATACAGTAATGTTTTAGCACGTGCCGCCGCACTTTACCGTGTAGACGGTGACGAAAAAAGGCTTAACGCCTCTGTTAATGCATTAAACAAGCTACATAAGCATTGCCTACTTCCAAACGGTGGCATTTCGGGTAATGCCGAATGGCTAAGCCCTAAAAGTGCAACCGCCGAAACCGAAACCTGCACAACCACCTTTGCGGGTGCCACCTATGCAATTTTGGGTGCCGCTACGGGTGACAGTATTTACGGCGATTACCTTGAACAAACTGTATTTAACGTGGTTCAGGGCGCTCGCAAAAAGGATGAAAAGGCTATTACCTACTTTTCTGCACCGAATCAGCTTGTGGCGTCCGACCATTCAAGCCACGTGCATGACCCGCATGGTATGTATGCGCCATTACATTGTACCTCTTGCTGTTCGGTAAACTCGGTTGTAACCTTGCCTGATTTTATTAAAAACAGTTGCTTTGTAGATAAAAACGATAACCTTTTTGTATTTACTTATGCGCCTTACGAGGTTTGCCATAAAGGCTTAAAAATTCTTTTTGATACTGAATATCCATTCAGAAAAACCGTTAAAATCCGCTTTAGTGCGGATACTGCCCAGAATGCCGACTTTGCAATTTATCTAAAAATTCCTTACTGGTGTAAGGATTTCAAAGCCAGCTTAAACGGTACAAATTGCGAAATAATTAACGAAAACGGTTACTGCAAGATAGGCTCCAACTTTAAAGACGGCGATATTTTAGAGGTTAATATCGGTATGGAACCCAGAGTTTCTGTGCTTGACGATACCGACGCTTGCGATAAACATCCGCTTTCGGTGCACTATGGTCCACTTACATTCTCACTTCACTTTGAAGAGGATTGGATTAACAAGGGTGACGGATATGCCAACAAGCCTTTGCCTGAGGGCTGGTATTGGTATGAAATAAAGCCTGCCGGTGTAGGCCCCGACCCTGCTAATCCTTACGCACATTTGGCAAACCACCCGTGGAATGTTGCAGTAGACCCCGAAAAGTTTGAAAATTCGCTTAAGGTTCAAGAACTTGATACAAGCGGTTATGTTTGGGAAAATCCAAAGCTTAAAATTTCAGCATCCGCTTGGAAAGCGCCCTTTAATCACGCTTTTTACAAGCCACGCACAAACGAGCTTTACGGAAAAACCGCTCCCGTAACAGAGGAATGCGAAATAGAGCTTATACCCTACGGTTGCACAAATTTGCGTATAACCTGTTTCCCAAAAGCGCAGTTGCCGCCAATTAAAAGAAGATAATTAATTTAAAAAACTATAAAACCCGATGTTTTGCATCGGGTTTTGTTTTACTGTTATTTAATTGATTGCATTAAATGGCCTAAAGCGGTTTCAAACTTTACGCCGTACCAATGCTCAGGGTCGCCCTGAGTATTTTCTATACACTTAACGGTGTAATCTGCCGCAATTTTTGCCGCATCGAAATAATTTTTTCCGTTCATTACAGCACCAACAAAAGCAGAGGCGTAAACATCACCTGTACCGTGAGAACCTTTTGCTATTTTTTTATGCTCGTAATATTTCATTTCGCCATCTTTATAAACCACAACACCGGTAGTATCCGCCTTGTAGCTAACACCCGTAAGCAATACAGCCTTAGCACCTAAATCGGTAAGCTTTTGGCAAAGCTCGGTTATATACTCTTCTGTGTAGCTTTCTTTATATTCCATACCTGTAAGGAAAGCTGCTTCGGTTATGTTTGGTAATAAAACATCTGCTACAGCGCAAAGCTTTTTCATACCCTCAACATAAACTTCATCAAAACCGTAGTAAAGCTTGCCGTTATCTGCCATAGCAGGATCAATAGCCTTAAAACAGTCATCCTTATTTAATGTTTTAATTATATCTACTACATAATCAATTTCCTCTGGTTTACCAAGATAACCTGTGTAAACCGCATCAAACTTAATATTTTCTTTTTGCCAATGCTCTTTTATTGGTGTAATATCCTCGCTTAAATCACGCACGGTGTAGCCACTAAAACCGCCTGTGTGTGTAGAAAGTATTGCAGTAGGCAAAATTGCAGTTTCCATACCGCAAGCAGAAAGAATTGGAAGCGCAACAGTAAGTGAGCACTGACCCACACAAGAAATATCCTGAACAGTTAAAACTCTTTTATAGCTCATAAAAGCACCCCTTAAAATATTGTTGAAAAGTTTTATGTTTAATGATATTATTATATTTACAAAGTGTACATTTTAAAATAGCCAATTTTAATTATTTTTGAAAGGACAGTTTGGTGTGATTTTTGATTTTATTGAGCTTGACTTGACACAAAAGGGCAACCTTTACCACACACTTTATTTAAAAATTAAACAGGCCTCTGAATGCGGTGCAATTA
>JAZREW010000219.1:0-2870 GCA_045661005.1 Acutalibacteraceae bacterium
ACAAGGCTTTATTTTCAATGGTCTTGACGGATATCAACGATTTATAACAGAGCTCGACCGTGACTATGGCGTGGTTGCTGATTTTGGAAATATTCTATTTTGCGATGATACCTTCGAGGACTTTTTGACCCGCTTTTCAGATAAGGTGGTTCATGTCCACTTAAAGGACTTCACTATCCTAAAAAAAGGCACATTTGATGAAAATGACTATATATTTAAAACCACAAATCACAATGCACTAGTAGACGCACCTCTTTCTAAAGGTAGCATAGATTACGATAAAGCCTTCCAAATCCTGAAAAAAATCGGCTACGATGGTTACTATTCACTGGAATGTCCGCCAATCGGCCCCGATGAAGCAAAGACTTTTCGTGAAAATATCGAGGTTTTGAGAAGGTATATAAATAATATGTGATATTTTAAATGGGTAAGCAAAAGCTTACCCATTTTTATCTAATTGTTTCCTATTGATTATTCAAGATACTAGCAACTATTAAAATCACCGCATATATCAAAAACATATATTTTTTAGATAATTGTTTTTCGATTTTTAAAATAAAGTCGTTATTAAAGAAGATATCTATAACAGTAAGTGTACAATAAACAGCAATCCCAAAAAATAGCGGTATGGACAAAACATTATATTCATATGCCATTTTAAAATCAAGTCTTAAGATTTCCAAAAACCCTCGAGTCATACCGCAACCAAAACAGGGAATATTTAATATATTTTTAATTGGGCACAAAGATACTGAGAAAAATTTTGTTAAGACAAGCAATATAACAAAAAAGACAAACCCTGCACCCAAAGAATGCAAGGTATGTCTTTTTCTTTTGTCTATATTTTCAAACCAATGGTTGTCCATAGCTATCTCTGAATCCGCCTGACAAAATTGAAATTAAGTCTATAATTGTACCAACAGCACAAACTCCGTATGTAAAGAAATGAAGAACACCACTTCCTACTTTACCTACATACATTCTGTGAAGACCGCCAATACCTAAGAAACCAATCAGACACAAAATCAAAGCTACCATCTTGCTCTTTCTTGGTCCGCCATAAAACCCACCGCCAATAACGTTAGTGTTAGCATTAGTGTTAACGCTGTCATTACTATTCGTGATATTAATTGTGGGTTGAGCATTTAATGCTTGTTTTGCCTCATCAAGAACATTGCCGAGGTCATCTTTACAATACATTCTGCCCTTCACTTCAACAAGACAATCCTTACAAAAAGGCTTACCACAATAAGCACACATTCCCTGTGCTTCAACCTCTGGGTGATTTGTACATCTCATTTTTTATCTCCTCCCTTATTATTTTCCGATAAGTAGTCCTTTACCTTCAAAAATGCTGACCTTGTCACAAAGATAACAGTTATTCCGATAACTACACAGCTAACAAATCCACCGATTACTAAAACAGGAATCATATTAGCAACATTTAGATTTCTAAAATCAAATAATGTAGCACTGTTGGAACCTGCTAAAATGGCAATGCCAACCGTCAAAATGACACAAACTACAGATAGTATAATCAGTAGTATAATTTGCGAAAAAAATGACTTATTTTTCAAGTTTATCGCCTCCTATTACGACATATTCTAACATAATTTTACATAACTGTCAATATAAAATACAGATTTTAGTTAATTTTTCTTTAAACTTATAGTTAACTTTTTAAGATTTTATATTCTGTTAATAATAATTATAAAATGTTAGAATAAAATAAAGGCAGGTGTTAATGTTTTGAATTATGAATTATTAGGGCGTCGCATAAGAGAACAAAGAAAAGAAAAAAAACTAACATTGGAGCAATTAGCTGAAAAACTGGATGTTTCAACCACCTTTATTGGGCAAATAGAGAGGGCAAAGGGAATTCCTTCTCTTGAAACATTGGTTAAAATTGCTAATGTCCTTGAGGTTTCAATTGACAGCCTGCTTTTTGGGGATTTAAACAACAAATCAGGAAATAATCATTTTGTAAGTAGGATAGAAGAACTAACAGCGGGCTTTTCTGCTACAGAAAAGGAATTACTTTTGAAAAATATAGAAATTATATGTAAATTCAAAATCAACACCAAATAAGGGGGCTTTAGAATGAAAAAGTTAATCTGTTTGATATTCGGTATTATGGCAATTTCTATTTTAATGTCAACCTCTGTTTTGGCAGGAGATGTGCCCGAAGCATTGGGGTATGAAGATAGTGCACAGGTTTTCATCGGCACTTTGAAGGATTTTGACGCTGATAATTCCGAAAGTTCAAAGGTTTTAAATGCAAAGGTTCTTCCTACCATAAAAATCAAAGGTGACGTACCCATTGACCAACTTAAAACTTACGAACTTTGCTATTTTGGAAGGGTAACCCCCGAAAAAGAAACCGAATACCTATTCGGTTGGTTTGCAGATAATTCTGTATGGGTTTTTGCACTAGATAGCTACAACGAAAATGAAATAAAACTAAAAATCACAGACGATTTTTCAAAAAGGATACAAGATTATTTAGATGATGGCTTGTATGTAAGATTAGAGCAGGAACGCTCAACCATAGGTAAAGAGATTAGTTTTTTAGAATATCTCTATAAAAAACCTTCTTTCTCAAGTTCAGGCATTGAAAAGGTAACCTTCAGGTATCAGGATAATCTATATGATGTTGATAAAGATAAATTCTTTCAAATAGCTGAAGATATAATGATAACCAATGTAAAGAATGATACTCTTCAAGATGCAAAACCACATTCAAGCATAGCTGATGCTTATAAAACAGTTCTTTACATTGAATTGTTAGATTCAAATAATCAAACCATCTACTATTGTGCCGTATCAAGGTTTGGCGAGGTTGACAGATATGGCGTGTTTATGAGCAGACT
>JAZREW010000220.1:0-2739 GCA_045661005.1 Acutalibacteraceae bacterium
GGGGATATACCAATCATACCGCCGCCACCTAATTTTCCGCATTCTTCTTCTGAAATGCCAATACCGTCACCAAAGCTCACATCAAGCACTATAGCTTCGTTGGGGTTTACCTTAAATGTAGCAGGGCGAGTTCCTCTAAGACCTAATTCCTCACCGTCACTCAAAACAAATGCCACGTTAAATGGTAGCTTTTTATCCTTTAATCTTTTAGCTACTTCTATAATGCAAGCTACTGCGGCACGGTCGTCAAAAGAGCGACCGCAAACTCGATTGCCTAGCAGTTCTTTAGGCTCTTCGCAAAATGTAACTAAATCACCTATTGAAACAATATCCTTTGCCTTTTTACCCAAAGCAGTATCAAGTTTAATTATAGAAATATCGTTATACTTTATTTCTTCCTTTGCAAGATGTGGTGGTATACTGCAAAAAACTGCAGTAATTTTCTCTTTGCCGTGAACAGTTACTCGGCGAGAGGGCAACGCACGTATATCTATACCGCCCGCTTTGGCTACGGTTAAAAAACCGTTATCGTCAATATTAGTTACCGTCATAGCAATCTGGTCAATATGAGCGTCAAGCATAAGGGTGTAATCACTTTCACCTTTAAGCATACCTATTACAGTAAGTGTATCTGTTTTTTTAGTTTCAACATATTGTGAAAGCATTGTGTATGCTATGCTTGAAGCTTCATTTATATCACCCACAGCATCTGCTGAGGATAGTGCGAAAAGTATATCTTTAATATTCATCAAAGTTTGTTCACCAATTCTTTAAAATAATTGCCACGTGCCATAAAGTTTGGAAAAGCATCAAAACTAGCACATGCGGGGCTAAGGGTTACTATATCACCATTGCTTGTATCTTCAAAAGCTTTTTCTACAGCCTCTTTAATATCCTTAACCTTTATAATGTGCGGGTTGCCGTTATAATTACTGTCATCCAAAACAGCCTTTTCTATTTTATCGGCTGTATTTCCGCAAAGATAAAGCTTTTCAACCTTTTCTAAAATATATGGAACCATAGGCTCAAAAGGAATATGTTTATCATAACCGCCTGCAATAAGATGCACCTTGCGGCCAAACGCTTTAAGACCTGCAATAGTTCTTGTGGGGCTGGATGCTATAGAATCGTTATAATATTTTACACCGTTAACCTCACGTACAAATTCTATACGGTGTTCAACGCCTGTAAATTCACGAGCTACCTTTTTAATAGTGTCAACACCAACATAACCCCAAACTGCCGCTATGGCTGTAAGGTAGTTAGCTACATTGTGGTCACCTAAAACGGTTATTTCACTTTTGTGCATAATCGGTACATCAATACCACGGTATGCCATATGCAAATATCCGTTATCATCAAGCCAGGCCCCGTTATGAAGCTGACGTTCCATACTAAAGCCCAAAGACTGACCTCTAACAAACTTTCTAAAGCCTTCGGTAATTTCGTTATCACGGTTAAGAACAGTGCGTGAAAATGCGTTCTGGTGCATAATTACGTTCTTTTTAGCTTCAACATATTCATCCATATCCTTGTGAACATCCAAATGGTTAGGAGCTACATTGGTAACAACTGCAACGTCAGGACTTTTACGCATAGAAATAAGTTGAAAAGATGAAAGCTCTGCTACAACAAAATCTTCGGCAGAAATTTTTTCTATTTCAGGTAATAATGGTTTTCCTATATTGCCACCTATAAATACCTTTTTGCCTTCGGCTTCAAGCATTTTTGCAATAAGAGTGGTGGTTGTGGTTTTGCCGTCAGACCCTGTAACCGCAAAAATAGTAGCAGGGCATAGGTCGAAGAAAACTTCCATTTCGCTTGTTACGGCAATACCTTTTTTGCGTGCTGATTCAAGCTCGGGTAAATTAAAATTCATACCCGGAGTTCTGAATATAATATCAACCTCTAAATTATCTAGATAACCCTCGCCCAAACGCAGTATTGCACCGGCTGATTCAAGTGTATCTGCCATTTCACCTATAAGCTCACGGGAGCGGCGGTCGCAAGCATAAACCTTGGCACCTTTTGAAAGAAAATCCATAATAAGTGGGGTGTTACTTACGCCAATGCCGCACATAGCTATTTTTTTATTTTTAATGTGTTCAAAAAATTTTTTGCAGTCCATATAAAAAACCTCCATTTAGTAGGTATACTTACTTATATTATACTGAAAGAGTGGTAAAATATCAATAGTATATTATATTAAAATATTTTACTATATTAAATGTGCTTTTAGCACAGTTATTTTTAAAGATAATGTGTGTTAACAATTTAGTAATTCACAAAGCAAAAAAACTTTGTTAAAATAATAACAAAGTTAATAAAAAACTAAAATGGGGAGTTTTGGTTTGTCTTTTTTCTTTGCAAATCATATCTCTTTATAGTACAATTATAGTTGTATAAATCCAATTTACAACTTGATTCAGGAGGGTAAACATGGAAACAAAAGAATATTTAATTGTAGACAGTGTAGAAAAGCTTGAAGAAGCTATTGCTCGCACAAGAGAGGCGCAGAAGGTATTCGCCACCTATACACAAGAACAGGTGGACAAAATCTTTTTAGCTGCCGCTTCTGCCGCAAACAAAGCTAGAATTCCATTAGCTAAAATGGCTGTAGAAGAAACCGGAATGGGTGTTGTAGAAGATAAGGTTATTAAGAATAACTATGCTTCGGAATATATATATAATGCTTATAAAGATACTAAAACCTGCGGAGTAATTGAAGAAGATAAGGCT
>JAZREW010000221.1:0-11152 GCA_045661005.1 Acutalibacteraceae bacterium
CGGTTCCTTCCTGATCGCTAATTTTCATAATGATAAGATTGAGCTTATCATCTACCTTTACTTCGTCCATAATTTTTGCATCAGGATTAGAAGAATATTCAGCAGCAGTAACATAGCCTGTTACACCTCTGCCGATGTCCACTGTGATTTCAGTGGGATTAACAGCAATAACTGTGCCTTCAACTTTTTGGTCGCCTGTTAAGCTGCTGAGAGAAGCTTCGAATGCCTCTTCGTCTGTCATTTCTTCGAAGCTCTTTTGAACAGATTCTTTTACCTCCATCTGTTCTTCAACCGGTTGTAAATTTTCCGACATGCTTTTAATAACCTCCTTTATTATACCCGCAGGTGTAGATGCACCTGCTACAACCCCAACCGAGCTTGAACCTTCAAGCATGGAGTATGTAAGTTCTTGTGCAGTTTCTATATGAAAAGTTCTTGCACAGTTTTGCTTACACACACCGAAAAGTTTTTCTGTGTTAGAGCTGTGCCTACCGCCAATAACGATTACACAATCATTAACACGAGATATTTCTTCTGCCTCGGTCTGTCGAGCAGAGGTTGCGTTACATATTGTATCAAATATTTCTGCATTTGTACATACTTTTTTTAAATTTTTTTGCAACTTAGACCAAATTTCTGCATTAAATGTCGTTTGTGAGACAAATATTACCTTTTTTTCAGCAAAATTTTGATTTTTTGCAAGCAATTCTTCTAATTCTTCTGTATTTGCAACGACATAATTCTCACCAAAACAGTTGCCAATTATTCCTATAACCTCTTGGTGCTTGCTGTCACCCGCAATTACAGTGACGTATCCCAGCTTACTTTTTTCGGTTACAATTTTATGAATTTTTGCAACAAACGGGCAGGTAGCATCCGAAACACATACATTTAATGAAGTTGCTTTATCATAAACTTCTCTAGCCACACCGTGCGAGCGTATCACAAGAGTTTCGCCCTCTTTCACCTGCTCGGGACTATCAACAATACGCACACCCTTTTGCTCTAATTCATCTACAAGCTGTGGATTATGGATTATAGGTCCCAATGTACAAACCTTTTCACCCTTTTCTAAAAGCTCGTACACCATATTAACCGCCCTATTTACACCAAAACAAAAACCTGCGGTTTTGGCCAATGTAATTTTCATTATTTAGATAATCCTTCCTTAACTATACTTAGAATAAGCTCTAGCGATTGCTCTAAATCACACTCGGTAGTGTCAGCCACTACAGCGTCATCTGCTTTTTTAAGCGGAGCTGTTTTGCGGTTCATATCATTATAATCTCTTTGTTGCATATCTGAAAGAACCTCTTCATAGGTTACTTTTTCGCCCTTTTCGCAAAGCTCATCATAGCGACGTTTAGCACGGGCTTCAGCTGATGCGGTAAGATATATTTTCACTGTAGCTTGCGGTAATACCACCGTACCAATATCTCTGCCATCCATAAGCACATTATTTTCACGGGCGAGCTTTCTTTGCATTTCAAGTAAAAAATCTCTTACCTCTGGTTTAGCAGAAACTGCAGATGCCATCATAGAAGCTTCAGGGGTACGTATTTTACCCGAAACATCGCATCCGTCAAGAAAAACATGTTGCTCGCCGTCTACAAATCTTATATCAACCTGAGTTGTGCCAAGAATTTCAGCCACATCACAGTTAAGCTCTCTGTCTATACCTAAACTAGAAAATTTTAAACCTACTGCTCTATAAAGCGCACCTGTATCAACGTATATAAAGCCAAGCTTTTTAGCCGCTTTACGTGAAAGAGTACTTTTTCCTGCTCCAGCAGGACCATCTATTGCTACAGAAAACATATTTTTTCTCCTTTTTATTATATATTTTTTCCTGCCAAATAGCCTGTAGAAAAAGCTATTTGCAAATTAAATCCACCAGTAAAGGCATCAACGTCTATTACCTCTCCTGCAAAAAACAATCCACTTACAAGCTTAGATTCCATAGTGGCGGGATTAATTTCTTTTACACAAACGCCACCACGTGTTATTACCGCCTCTTCTACCGGACGCAATTTTGTTATATTAAGCGTAAATCCTTTTAGTAACCCGCACAATCTTAATCTGCTTTCACGGTCTATACTGTTAACCTTTAAATTAGCAGGTATGCCGGACAAGGAAATTATTACTGGTATTAAGCTTTTAGGTAACAACTTATCAAGCGAATTTGAAAAGTCTTTATTTTGTTGTTCGCCAAAATCACGCAAAATGCGACTATCTAACTGCTCAAAGACAAGTGCCGGTTTTAAATCAATTACCGCTGTATATTTTTTTTGCTCTATTTTTTTAATATAAGCCGATGCACTAAGCACTAAAGGACCTGATATTCCAAAATGTGTGAAAAGCATTTCGCCAAGCTCTGAAAAAATTGGTTTTTTCTTACCCTCTTCAAAAACAGAAAGCTTAACATTTTTAAGCGATAAGCCCGAAAGCTTACTGCAAAATCCCTCGTGACATTCAAGCGGTACCAAAGATGCCCTGAGCGGTGTTATGGTATGACCTAATTGTTCTGCAAAACCATAACCGTCACCCGTAGAGCCTGTAAGCGGATAAGACAATCCTCCCGTTGCTACTACAACGCTATCAGCCTCTAAAAAGTCACCGTTTTCAAGCTTTACACCCTTTACGGCGCCGTTTTCTGCTATAATTCCCGAAACGGTTGCATTAATAATTTTTGCACCGCTTTTTTTAACACTATTTACAAGTGCATCTACAATATCTACCGCTTTATCAGAAACCGGAAAAACACGGTTTCCACGCTCGGTTTTAAGCGGCACTTTGAATTTTTCAAAAAAATCCATAGTATCAGCGCTTGAAAACGCCGAAAAAGCAGAATACAAAAAGCGTGGATTTTGCGGTATATTTGCAATAAGTGTATCTACATCACAATTATTTGTAACATTACATCTACCCTTACCCGTTATCATAACTTTTCTTGCGGGGCGTTCATTTTTTTCAACCACAGTAATATGTGCTGTATTACCGTATTTTTCGGCTGCGCTATATGCTGCCATAAGGCCTGCCGCACCTGCACCTATTATTATAATATTTTTCAACATACCACCCCACTAAAAAAACACTTACATTAAGTTATTTTACAACATTTCACCCCAAAAGTAAACGATAAATATTTCCAAAACAGTAGTTTTTACAAATATTTATAATGCAAATGTCGGCGAATGTCCTCTTTATAAAACCTTAGTATGAAGCTACGGTTATTATACCGAATTTAGTAAAAAGGATGGTCTATATGATAAAAGCCGAAATATTTAATCAAAAAATCAGATTAGATACCGAAAGCGTAGCTTCTGACAGTGTAAAATATCTTAGCATAAAATTCATTTTAGATGATGCGTGGAAAGACACAGTGAAAACTGCGGTATTTAAAAACGATTCTGTTTCACAAAAAGCGGCAGTAATTTTAGAAAACGGAAATGAACTTTATTTAGGAGATAACACCTGTCTTGTTCCGTTTGAAGTAATTAAACCGCCATTTTTCTCGGTTTCGCTAAGCGGTGTTAAAGACGAAACTGTTATAACTACCGTACCCGCCAACATAAAGGTTTACCAAAGCGGAGAAATAACAGCAGATAATCCCGATGAATACACACCAACGCAATATGAACAATTAGTAAATATTTTTGAAGAAACCAAAAACATTGCACAATCTGTAAGGGACGATGCCGATAATGGTTTATTTAAGGGTGAAAAAGGTGAAGATGGAATAACCCCTATTATTGACCAAGACTATAATTCAAAAAGTCTTAACGCACAAAGTGGTACTGCTGTAGCTCAGGGAATAGATAATTCCTTAGGCGAGGTTAATAGCGTATTTGGCACCTTGCTTGAGGGTAGTAGCTCTATACCCGATTCACTTGTTAATAAAATGACGGGCAAGCTTTCGGGCGATTTACTGGCTTATTTTGAAAATTACATAAATAAAAAGGTAGCAAACACTTTAGGAACCCGTTTTAAAACCCACGTTTTTTCGTATACCGAGGCGGGAACTATTAATGTTGAACCAAATACCATATATGCCCTGATTTCCGAAGACGAAACCGGCACAATTACGCTATTTAATGAAGAAACCGCACAAAACATTCAGTACACGGGCAAATATTTAGGTCTTGTTACAGGCTCGTATGAAGACATTGCAGATAAAAAGATTATAGGCCTAGGTGGCGCATTCAATTGGTCTGTTATAAGACGTGGAACTCATACCGCAATTTCTTCTGCATTTACAGGCAGTATTTCCTGGCAGGGCAAAGCCACAGCAGTAATCATAAAAAATGAGGTGGAAACTAATGAATAAGCTTTCATTTACACCTGTTACTAACATTATAGGCGACGATTACTTTGTATGCCCGAAATCAGACTCTGCTTGGGAGCGAGTAATATTTAAAACCAATAAGCTAGGAGCTTTCCTTCTTTCTCTTTTACAAGAAGACATTACTGTTGATGAGATGATAAACATAGCTACTAATCAATTTCCAGATGAAAATAAAGCCGACATTACGAATACTGCTATAAAGGTTAAAAATACCATTTTAAGTCTTACATTACATGAAAACACATTGGAGGTAATTGAATTATGAATGTAACCGTTGTAAACTCTAACGAACAACCCACCGCCGCAGAGCGCCTGCAAAATAAAATTTCTAACATAGTTCAAAAAAACATCAGTAAATCTGAAATACGTAAATTTATGGCTATGGAAGAACTTGAAGACAGAAACTTAAGTGCTGCAATGATGCATATTCTTTATAAGGATTTTGGATTCACAGTAGAACAGCTGAAAGAGTTTTATTTTAAAACAGCAAAAGCCTTTGATATTTCTACCGAATATACCGTAAAACTTGAAGCAGTACCCGAAACCATAGAGCTTAAAAAGCTTGGTATAGATATTAACACCCTACAAAGCGATTATTTAATTGGAAATACCTAAGCTCAAACCCGGAGATACAATTTATGAAATTATCGGCTACAACAATCTTGAAATATTAGAATATTACGTACAAAACGTTATTTTTACCGGAACAAGCTATATTTTGCCGCAAAAATTTATAGGCAAATATGAATTTTATGATTATGATTTTGGAAATACTGTTTTTCTAAATTTCACCGAAGCTGATAATAGGCTTTTACTATTAAAGGAGATACAAAAGCATGGCAACAAAAACTAAAACCATTAATTATTTAAATGCGTTAGCTGAAAACAAAAACAAGCTTTCTGTAATATTAAAAGAAAAAGGTGTTTCGGCAAAACCTAATGAAAAGCTTGAAAGCTTAGTAGATAAGGTAAGCCTTATACAAAGCGGTGTAGAATACGGCGAATGGTTTCCCATAATCTCAACTGACAGCTTTACCATATCTAAAATTCCATTTTTGCCTTCAAAAATAGGAATTTCATGCGAAGCTTTATTTTCTAACCGAATTGTAGCACCCAATACGGTTCATATTGCATTGCTCAACACCGAGCTTACAGAAGATACCACAAATTTATACCAGCTTAATTCATCTAACGAATCTATTTTTAACACCGATAGCGGTGAGGCTGAAATTACATTAACTAAAGATGCCGACAACACATACAGTATAACCGTTTCTTTTGCAACCCATAACCAAACTTCTGAAAACAAATTCTTGTTCAGAGGCGGACTTGAACACATGTGGGTAGTTTCTTCAAAGGAGTGGATACTATGAAATATTTTAAAACCTTAGATAATCAAAATAAAATTATACGGCTTGACAACAGTTTTATAAAAGCTAACAAAAAAGCAACCGAAATTTCTTCTGTAGAATATAAGCTTTTAAAGGTAGCTGTAAAGTTGTACGTTAATTTAGAAAGTGTTGATTCTATAAAAGCGGAAGGTTGGTGGCTATGACAGCAGAAGCCTTACTTTCGTTACGAGGTGATGTAGCTTTACTTGTTAAAGCACAAGACACCTTTATAATTGATGACCTTGTTAAAGCAAAGAAAGAACAATTAGGATTAATAGAAACCTTGACAATGGATACTGATAGTAACGGTATAGTAGATGAAAGTGACCTAAAATTTATTAAAAAAAGTCTTTTCGCATCTTTCTAGAAAGCAAAATATATAGCATATTCTTTACTTGTTTAAGCTTTAAGAATATGCTATAATTTTTTTAGCAATATTAATTAACCCTAAATTTTCTCTTTTTAAATAACTCAACTAACAGTATGTAGACTTTTGGTGCGAAATCGCTTATGCTAAGCTTAAAGGAGGCAAACATAATGAATCAGATTAAAATCGGTAAATTTATAGCCGATTGCAGAAAACAAAATAAACTAACCCAAATGCAATTAGCAGAAAAATTAGGCATTACAGACCGTGCTGTTTCAAAATGGGAAACGGGCAAATCTTTGCCTGATGCCGCCATTATGCTCGAGCTATGCAGCATATTAAAAATTACTGTAAATGATTTATTGAACGGAGAGATGGTAAAAATGGAAGACTACAATAAAGAATTAGAAAAAAATTTAATTAAAACAATAAAATTAAAAGAACAGGCAGATAAACGACTACTTACGTTAGAGGTTTTCGTTGGCATACTATGTATCACCATTCTGCTAGCTTTAATTGTTGTTGCTTCTTATGTGCAAATGGAAGAAGGATTTAGACTTTTGCTTATTTTAATAGGAATGATTCCGCTTTTAATAGCTTTTCCGTTTTTGTTAAAAATAGAACAAACCGCCGGTTACTACAAATGTAGCATATGTGGGCATAAATATGTACCAACATTTAAAAGTGTTTTTTTATCAATGCATATGGGTAGAACTAGATATATGCAATGCCCCAAATGCCATAAAAAGTCTTGGCAGAAAAAAGTTCTTACAAAAAATTAAACCATATACAACAAAGCCCGACAGAAAATCTGTCGGGCTTAATTTATTTTTGTAAAATAAAATTATCATTCTCTTCAAGTTATATTTTAAAGCTTTTCAATATCAGCTTGTGTAATTAAATGGAAACCGGCATCTAAAAGTGCCTTTTCTGCCGCCGCATTATCTGCCACACGAAGCACAACATATGCGTGCTTTTCGGTTCTTGCCATAAATGCATAAAGATATTCAAGGTTGATTTTTTCATCATCCAATACTTTGAGAGCATTTGAAAGTTTACCGGGCTCGTCGCCTATTTTAACACCTACAACATCGGTGGTTTTGATAAGATAACCCTCACCCGAAAGGGTAGAAATTGCAGTTTCGTTATCGTTTACAATAAGACGAAGTATACCAAAATCCTGAGTATCTGCAATTGAAAGCGCTCTAATATTAACATTGTGCTTTGCAAGTGTATCGGTGATAGACACCAAAGCGCCCTGCTCATTCTGTACAAAAATAGTTAATTGTTTTAATGACATATATATTACCCCTTTCTATTAGTCGTAAAGTTTTCTCTTATCAATAACACGAACCGCCTTACCCTCACTTCTTGTAATACTCTTAGGAGCTACAAGATGAATTGCAGGGTTAATACCAAGCATCTTCTTCATTGCCTCTGAAAGAGATTTTTCAAGGGCTGTAACACCGCTTACGGTATCACTAAATTGGTCAGGATTCATTTCTACATTAATTTCAAAAGTATCGGTATTATTAGCACGGTCAACAATAATCTGATAATTAGGCTGATAACCCTCACTTAAAAGAACTGATTCAATCTGACTTGGGAATACATTTACACCACGGATAATAAGCATATCATCACTTCTGCCCATAGGCTTACACATCTTTACAAGTGTACGACCGCAAGAACAAGGTTTACGGTTAAGAATACAAATATCACGAGTGCGGTAACGAAGAAGTGGGAAAGCTTCTTTATCAAGAGAAGTAAATACAAGCTCACCCTTGCTGCCCTCAGGCAAAACCTCACCTGTTTCGGGATCGATAATCTCTGCCAAGAAATGATCTTCATTAATGTGCATACCTGTTTGTTCGGAACATTCAAAAGCAACACCAGGGCCAGATGTTTCGGTAAGACCGTAAATATCATAAGCCTTTATACCAAGTGTTTCTTCAATTCCACGGCGCATTTCCTCTGTCCAAGCCTCTGCACCAAAGATACCGGCTTTAAGGGAAATATCATCAGGTGTTAATCCCATTTCTTTTAAAGTTTCACCAATATAAGCCGCATAAGAAGGCGTACAACAAATAATGGTTGATTTAAGGTCCTGCATAAACTGAATCTGTCTCTCAGTAAAGCCTGAAGACATAGGAAGTGTTAAGCAACCAACCTTTTGGGAACCGCCGTTAAGACCAAATCCGCCTGTAAACAAACCGTAACCGTATGCTACCTGACATACATCCTCCTCTGTTCCGCCTGCGGCAACTATTGCTCTTGCGCAGCAGTCTTCCCAAAGATTTATATCATTCTGCGTATAAAAAGCCACTACTCGCTTACCTGTAGTGCCTGATGTTGAGTGAATACGAACACAATCCTTTAGCGGTGTTGCAAGCAAACCGTAAGGATATGCTTCACGCAAATCACTTTTAGTAAGAAAAGGTAGTTTATGTAAATCCTCTATACCCTTAATGTCATCAGGTGTAACACCCTTTTTATCCATCAAGTCACGGTAATACGGTACGTTTTCGTAAACATGTTTAACCTGTTTTACAAGTTTTTCCGATTGAAGCTTCTTAATATCTTCAACCGGCATAGTTTCAATTTCTTTTTGGAAATAACGTTCTGCCATTGAATTCGCCTTCTTCTTTAAAATTATATTTAGGAGTTATATCCTAAATCAAATGCCTTTTTGTTCATTTCTACAAACTTTGGTGCAACAGTATTTTCTATAGCCTTTATCCAAGCTTCTTTAGGAATATCAAAATACTTAGCGGCTTTACCCATAAGTACAATATTACCCGCCTTTGATGAGCCAGCCTCATTAGCTAGAGAAAGTGCATCCAAAGCCTCTACGCCCAGTCCCTTTTCCTGCAACTGAATAAGAACGTCTTCAGGATAAGTTGCCGCACCAATAATTACAGGCATAGGATCTATCTGCTGAGTATTTACTATTATCTTACCATCCTTTTTAAGAAAACCTGCGTAGCGTGCCGCTTCAAGCTTTTCAAAAGAAATAATAATATCTGCTTCACCCTCTGCGATAATAGGTGAATAAACCTTTTCACCAAAGCGTACATAGGTTACAACCGAGCCACCACGCTGACTCATACCGTGAACCTCACTAACCTTAACATCGTAGCCCTCGTCCACAAGAAGTCTGCCCAAAAGCTTTGAAGCTAACAAACTACCCTGACCGCCTACGCCTACAATCATAACACTTGTTGTTTTCATAAGGTTTCCTCCTCCTTAAACTATAGCATCGAATGCGCAAAGTTGTTTACAAACGCCACAACCCACGCAAAGTGTAGTATCAATTTTAGCCTTACCGTCTTTAAGACTTATTGCAGGGCAACCAAGGCTCATGCAACGCTTACAAGACTTACACTTATCATTTTCAACATTAAGTGACGGCAACGGTTTTACCGATTTAAGCAATACACAAGGTCTGCGTGAAATTATTACAGATGGCTCTTCTACTGCAAGCTCTTCTTTAACAGCCTGCTCACAAGCCTTAAGGTCATAAGGGTCTACCACACGAACACGGTTAATACCGAGTGCCTTGCAAAGTGCCTCTAAATCAACCTTTGCGGCAGGGTCGCCCTTAATATTAAAGCCTGTTGTTGGGTTTTGCTGATGACCTGTCATACCGGTAATAGAGTTATCAAGAATAATAACAGTAGAATTTGTAGCGTTATAAGCCACATTAACAAGACCTGTCATACCAGAGTGCATAAAGGTAGAGTCACCAATAACTGCAACGCTCTTCTTTTCGGCATCAGCACCTCTTGCGGCATTAAAGCCGTGAAGACCTGAAACCGAAGCACCCATACAAAGTGTAGAATCAAGCGCATTAAGAGGTGGAACTGCACCCAAAGTGTAACAACCTATATCGCCTAAAACTGTTATTTTGTTTTTAGCTAGCACATAGTACATACCTCTGTGCGGACAACCAGCACACATCATAGGTGGTCTTGCAGGAATTTCGCTGTCTGCTGTTACAGATACCTTTTCTTCTAAACCAAAAGCCTTTGCGATAGTAGCCTGTGAAAACTCGCCTATAATAGAGAATAATTCTTTACCAACAACCTCTATTCCTAAAGAACGAACAAAATTTTCAATAAATGGGTCAAGTTCTTCAATAACATAAAGCTTTTTAACCTTGGTAGCAAAATCACGTATAAGCTTTTCAGGCAATGGATAAGGCATACCGATTTTAAGTATACTAGCATTTTCGCCCATAACCTCTTTAACATACATATAAGAACAACCAGAGGTTATAATACCTATTTCGTCAGAATTCATTTCAACTGTGTTATAAATACAGTCATTAGCAAATTCTGCCATTTCAGCAGTTCTTGCCTCAACTATCGGGTGGCGCTTTTTAGCGTTACCCGGCATCATTATGTATTTAGCAGGATTTTTCTCATAATCCTTTAAAACTGCCGCCTCTTTTTCGCCTGTTTCTACAATAGACTGACTGTGCGCAATTCTTGTGCACATACGAAGAAGTACGGGTGTATCAAATTTTTCTGATAACTCGAATGCAGTTTTTGCAAAAAGATATGCTTCAGCAGAATCAGAAGGCTCTAGCATTGGCACCTTTGATGCCATAGCATAGTGGCGGGAATCCTGCTCGTTTTGTGATGAGTGCATAGCAGGATCGTCTGCAACGCAAATAACCATACCGCCGTTTACACCTGTGTAAGAAAGCGTAAACAACGGGTCTGCCGCAACATTAAGACCAACATGCTTCATAGCGCAGAAAGAACGAGCAGCTGCAACTGCAGCACCAAAAGCAACTTCACAAGCAACCTTTTCATTAGGTGCCCATTCGCTTGTAATTTCATCATATGTAGCAATAAATTCTGTAATTTCAGTACTTGGTGTACCTGGGTAACTCGAAGCAACTCTGCATCCGCCTTCATAAAGACCGCGAGCAACTGCTTCATTACCTAAAAGTAATTTTTTCATTTATTCTTACCTCTTATAGATTATCTTGATTATTTGTTAATTTCGTTCTGAGAAGCAACAAGGCTTTCGCCGCAATAC
>JAZREW010000222.1:0-1136 GCA_045661005.1 Acutalibacteraceae bacterium
AGAGATTGCAGAGCATTTAGAGATACACCGCAATAGCCTTTATAATTGGCTGAATGGTTAGTATCAGTTTTCAGCAGACAAGGAAAGCCGCCTTATTGAAATTATAGGCTTTTTGAAAGAGTGAGAAAGGCGGGCAACTGAATGGAAAAAAACAATATTACACTTTCAAATATCAATCTATCACAATACCACATCACCAAAAGCGGACAAGTGTATCACACCGCAACCGCCACAGAGATATAGCAAGGTAGCCGCCACCGCTTTTGGCTTACTGATGATAGCGGTAAAAAACGGAAAATAACGCAAAAAGTATTATATAAAGCGGCATATAATAAGGAATATTGCGTTGATAATATCCAAGATTATCCAAAAGAAGAATGGAAAGAGATACAGAACACAGACGGAAAGTATTTTATATCTAACTGCGGCAGAGTGAAAAGCCTTTGCGGGTATCACGCAATCATTTTATAGCCGTATCTGCAACAGAGCGGTTATTATATTGTCAAGATAAACGGCATAAATGCGAAAATACATAGATTGGTTGCGTTTGCGTTTTGTGAGAATGAATATAAAGAGTGCGGCAAGGTAGAAATACATCACAAAGACGGCAACCGCACAAACAACCACGCAAGCAACCTTTGTATTCTATCGGTGGCAGAGCATAAGAAGATACACGGCAAAAAGGAAGATGTTGCCGAGTGAAAACCTTTTATATAAATTATGATGAAACCGCTGATATAAACTATTCTTTTGTATTTGCGTTGTATTATGTAGCCGCCACAGATAGCAAAGAGAGAATAAGCAACAGTATCACATACAAAAGCCAAAAGGCATTAGCAGAGAGAATAAAAGCCGTCTGCGGCTATGCTATATCACCCGCCACAATCAGCCGTATTTTATAGGACACCGCAAAATATTTGCCGTATTTTTCCAAGAGTGCAACAGAAAACTGCATTGTATTGAATAATTGTTTCAAGAAAGGCAAGGCGGCAAGCAATAAGTTTGTTGTATTGAATGAGAATGAAACCGCTTTTCTTTTGGAGCAAGACAGTAAATTGCTTACAAAATATTACCTTTATTTGAAATATTATTGCGGATATACCAAAAGCAAGCAGATAGATACAACGGCAGAATAG